>JALVDG010000396.1 GCA_027009095.1 Thiotrichaceae bacterium | reverse complement strand
ATAAAAAATGTACAGATAAATTTTCAATAATAACTACACTTTGTCAACCAAAGTGTAGTCTATGCGTTAAAGTGGGCAAAGTTTTTTAAAACCGCTGCTAGGCAGAAGCTTTGTTATTTATAGCGTTTTATATTGTTCTGAATTAATATTTTTATGGTTCAGTTTATATTTTAAGGAGTCGGGTCTGAACGCAGCGGGTGAAATGGAATCTTTCCTCAAGACGGTGGAGCGTCGAGCTTTTGTTATTGCACGAATCAATACAAAAGATGAAGAGGAAGCACTGGATATTGTACAAGATACAATGTTTACGCTTGTGCAAAAATATTCCGATCGTCCAGTGGATGAACTTGCACCACTCTTTCATACAATTTTGTATAGCAAAATTAATGATTGGCATCGCAAGCAAAAGGTAAGAAATCGTTGGCGTGTTTTCTTTGGTTTCGGTGAATCAGATGTGCAAGCGGAAGATACTGTTCCACAGGAACAATTTTTAGAGCCAGATAACTATTTGCAAGAAATAGAAATTAATAAGAGTGTACTAGAGGCAATTAAAGATTTGCCAACAAGGCAGCAGCAAGCTGTTATTTTACGAGCATGGGAAGGTTTCAGTGTTGCTGAAACAGCAGAAATAATGAAATGTTCACAAGGAAGCGTGAAAACCCATTATTCCAGAGCTGTACACTCTTTGCGAGACAAGCTTGGAGAGTTAATCAATGAAAGACAATAAATTGCGTACCATAGTTTGTAATAGTTTAGATAAGGATGTTGAGTCATTAAGTGCAAACATACAATCAAAATTAACCTGTGCCCGCATCCATGCACTTGAACAAAAGAAAAACAAATATTTTTGGTCAGAATTATTAAGCCCAAGATTAGCCGTAACTTTTGCATCTTTATCGTTTGCTGCCATTGCAGCAGTGATGGTTTTGCAAGAGCCCGATACAAATAAAATACCACCTGTCGCTTCTAATACACCAGTTGCCGAAAACTTAATTAAAAATGAACCAGATGTAGCGGAAGAAGTCGATAATACTGATGTTGGCGATGAGTTTTTCCTAACAGAAGAAGATTTAGACTTCTTTGAAAATCTGGATTTATACCAGTGGTTAGACTCAGAGTTCAAAATATCATGAGTTTAATCTGAATCCGTGATTTCATGCACTCTCTTATCCGCATTGAAGCCACAGATTCAGGTTTAAGTTATTAATAGTAACTGCTGAAATTTAGGTGGTAGGCTGATTCATTAATAGAATTTCTATTAGTTGATCAAAACAAGGCTTTATTGCGTATTAATGGAATAGTACACAATATAGACTTTTAAGAGACTGTGTTGGGAATACGAAGTCTCTTTTAAGGAAGCTCTAATTAAGTCCAAAATATTGAAAGCGACACTTTAGTGTTGTCCGTAAAGTATTGAAATACTGCTGTTTCGGGCGAGGCTAAAGCCTCACTTCCTACTTAATCAGAGCTTCCTTAACTACAGGTCATTGATTTTCAATGATTTGGTGAAGCATCTTAACTCAGTGGTTCTGGGAATCAAGGACAGAGAGATGTTAAAAAATGGAATTTTACGAGTATTTTTAGTTTTACTATTTATTAGTTCACCAGTAGTACAAGCAGCGGATAGTGCAAGCACAATTGATGAAGTTGTCAGTTGGTGGGAAAAGTATGGAAAATACTGGGATGACGTAGTAATTGTTGATAACAGTAGCGATGATACAACAACTGTGGCATCAAATGATTAGTTCATAACATTATGATTATAAAAGTGTTTTTCTATAAATGCTTTTGCAACTTTTTTATTTCCTTCTGATAAATTTTTAAGAG
>JALVDG010000395.1 GCA_027009095.1 Thiotrichaceae bacterium | reverse complement strand
TTACCGCAAAAGCAAAAAGCCTAAAAAGGTCAAACTAAAAAAGCCCAAGTTATCTGCAAAGAAAAAAGCTAGACGTAAAGCAAAGAGAAAATAATGACTTGAGATTTTAATGTAAATTATCTCCCGCCGCCCTATTTACTGATCATAAGGATTTATTTTGAGAATTACGCCTTTATTTCTTGCTATCAGCTTAGTTATTCTTGCAGGTGTTGTGCTGGCAGGAATGGATTCCTTGGCAAAAATGCTAACAACACATTTCTCGGTATTACAGGTTACTTGGGCGCGTTATTTCTTTCATGCTATCTTTGTGACGCTTATTTTTAGTCTACAAGGTTATCGTGATTTTCTAATCCCTAAAGCCCCAAAAATCCAGATACTACGTGGATTTTGCATGGTAGCTATCACCTTTTCCCTCTACTACGCCATTCAATTTATCAGCCTTGCTGAGGCAACTACAATCATGTATTTATCGCCTATATTAATCACTTTACTGGCAGGTATTTTTTTAGGTGAGAATATCACCAAAGTACATTTAGTTGCGGTTGCCTTAGGGTTTTCAGGTATTCTTTTTATTACCCAACCTGGCTTTAAAGAGATAAATATGGCAATGCTAGTTGCTTTATTTGCTGCTTTTATTTTGGCACTTTATTTTTTACTTACAAGTAAAATTAAAGCCATTGATAACCAACGTACTTCATTGTTTTACTCGTCTATTATTGGAGCAATAGGGCTGAGCTTATTACTTCCAATATCGTGGACAACACCTACCTTTACACAGCTACTACTCTTAATATTAATGGGGGCAATGGGAGCAACGGGGCATTTTTTATTGATCAAAGCCTATACATTAGTCTCAGCATCTGCGCTATCGCCTTATCTTAATTCACAGGTCATTGCCGCCACACTTTTCAGTGTCTTTATTTTTGGTGATGTATTAAGTTGGAGCTTTTTTATTGGTACAGGATTAATTATTTTGGCTGGGTTATATCTATGGTTTTATGAGAGAAACCATAGAAAACAGGCATAAAAAAGCCATGAAATACAGAATATTTCACGGCTTTTTTAGTAACCTGCGTTTGCTAATATCTAATGACTAGTACAGTCTTTATATTACGCTCTGATGTTACGCAGTCACTATTTAGAATATCAGTGAAGGTTTTCGTAGCCCTTTTGAGTATATATTCTTTTGCTCTCTTTCTTACTAGGGCTACGACTTACTTTCTTTTGCGTCGCCAAAAGAAAGTAAGCAAAGAAAAGGCGACCCAGCTAACCGCTTACTCCTGCGCTTTACCTGAGAGAATGGGCAGTGAAAAAACTCGCTCCGTAAACTTCGCTCAAACACTTTCACTGCTGATCCATTCTCTCGGGCAAATGCTCGGCGCGGTTAGAATGGGAATTTTAGCTCCGCCTCGCTATCGCATCGGGCGGAGAGAAAAATATGTAATATTTTTCTATATTGCGTAACATCAGTTACGCTATCAAAACTTTAGCCTTCGTAGGCATAACGATTACCATTTATCTCAATGGCATTTTGATCAGGATAAACCTTAAAGGCTGAGACATTACCATCAAAGCGTTCTAATGCAATATCATTTCCTACAATGTCATAATCTCCTCCTTCAATTACATCAGAATATTGCCACTCAAATTTGCCATTATTAAAATCAATACTCCAATTACCTAATGCAACACCGTCAAGACCTAAACCAACTTCAAACTCATTGACAGAAACGAATTTTTTACCATCAAGGTATTCAAGCCTGTCTTGTAAGCTAATTGCAGGAGAACTATCCGCAAGAAAACGATCAACATCTAACTGAGTTAGCGTATGA
>JALVDG010000394.1 GCA_027009095.1 Thiotrichaceae bacterium | reverse complement strand
AAGCGATTTGCAACAGGCGCAATGTCATTTGGCAGTATCTCCTATGAAGCTCATTCGACGCTTGCCGTGGCAATGAATAAAATAGGCGCGAAATCAAATACAGGAGAAGGTGGCGAAGAGGCAAGCAGATTCTTACCACTAGCCGATGGTTCTATGAACCCTGAGCGATCTGCCATTAAGCAGGTAGCATCAGGTCGTTTTGGTGTAACCACTGAATATCTTGTTAACGCTGATGATATTCAGATTAAAATGGCGCAGGGCGCAAAACCAGGTGAGGGTGGCCAGTTACCTGGTCATAAAGTCAATGAACAGATAGGTCGAGTAAGGCATTCAACACCAGGTGTTGGTCTTATATCACCGCCACCACATCATGATATTTACTCTATCGAAGATCTAGCCCAGCTCATTCACGATTTGAAAAATGTAAATCCTAAGGCACGCATATCGGTTAAATTAGTCTCCGAAGTTGGTGTCGGTACGGTTGCAGCAGGTGTTACCAAAGCACATGCCGATCATATTACCATCTCAGGATATGATGGTGGCACAGGTGCATCACCACTTAACTCTATAAAGCATGCAGGTTCATCATGGGAGCTAGGTTTAGCTGAAACGCATCAAACCTTAGTGCTTAATAAACTAAGAAGTCGCGTGTGTGTACAAGCAGATGGTGGTTTACGTACAGGTAGAGACGTTGTTATCGCCGCATTATTAGGTGCAGATGAATTTGGTTTTGCCACTGCACCATTAATTGCAGAAGGCTGTATTATGATGCGTAAATGTCATCTAAACACCTGTCCTGTCGGTGTAGCAACACAAGATCCAGAATTAAGAAAACGTTTTAAAGGCAAGCCAGAACATGTTATTAATTATTTCTTCTTTGTCGCCGAAGAGATGCGTCAGTTAATGGCAAAACTTGGCTTTAAAACCGTTAATGAAATGATTGGGCAATCAGACCGCCTTAATATGCGCTCTGCGATTGATCACTGGAAAGCCAAAGGTCTGGATTACACCAATCTATTGACAAAACCTAGTGCAGAATCTGCAAGTGATATCTACCATACACAAGGTCAAGATCATGGGATTGATAAAGCCTTAGATAATGAATTAATTAAGCAAGCTCACGCAGCACTAGAATTAAAACAAAAAGTCAATATCGATATTAATATTCATAACTATAACCGTACTTTTGGTACCATGTTATCAGGCGAAGTAGCGATGAAGTACGGTCTCGAAGGTTTAGCTGATGATACCATTTCGATTAAAGCGACAGGTACAGCAGGTCAATCGCTAGGTGCATGGTTAATGAAAGGTATAACCATCGAGTTATCAGGAGAAGGCAATGACTATGTTGGTAAAGGTCTTTCGGGTGGCAAGATTATTATCTACCCACCAGCAAATGTAGGAATAGACAAAGCAGAAGAAAATATTATTGCGGGTAATACACTTTTATACGGTGCTATTGCTGGCGAGGCATATTTTAGAGGCGTTGTTGGCGAACGTTTCTGTGTGCGTAATTCGGGTGCGACGGCAGTTGTCGAAGGTCTTGGCAATCATGGTTGTGAGTATATGACAGGCGGTATTGTCACTGTATTAGGTGAAACAGGAGCTAACTTCGCAGCAGGTATGTCAGGCGGTATTGCTTATGTGTTAGATGAAGAGGGTGATTTTGCAAAACGTTGCAATATGGAAATGGTTGAGCTTGAATCATTGAAGCCTGATGTAGCAGGTGCAGATATTGATGATTTAACAGAGGCAGATGAAGCGCGTTTAAAAGCGATTATCGAAAATCATCAACGTTATACCAACTCAGAACGTGCGCAGACTATTTTAGACAACTGGAATGAATACTTGCCAAAATTTATCAAAGTAATGCCTGTTGATTATCGACGTGCGTTGTTAAATATAAAATCACAAAAAGCAGCTGCGTAGACAAGGAGAAATATCATGGGTAAGCCAACAGGTTTTAAAGAATACGCACGTAAAGATCGCTCTTATAAAAAAATAGAAGAGCGTATACTAAATTTTAACGAATTTGTTATTCCTCTCTCTGCGGATGAAATGACACATCAAGCCGCTCGTTGTATGGATTGTGGTATTCCATTTTGTCATCAAGGCTGTCCAGTCAACAATCTAATTCCCGACTGGAATGACTTGGTCTATAAAGATGACTGGAAAAGTGCGCTAGATATTTTGCATTTAACCAATAATTTTCCAGAAATAACTGGGAGAATTTGTCCAGCACCGTGTCAAGAATCATGTACTTTAAATATTGAAGATGAGCCAGTAACGATTAAAACCATTGAATGCGCTATCGTCGATAAAGGCTTTGATGAAGGCTGGGTCAAGCCTGAAATTGCCACAAAGAAGACAGGTAAACGTATTGCGATAGTAGGCTCAGGACCTGCGGGAATGGCGGCTTCGCAACAACTAGCTCGTGCAGGGCATGATGTTGTTTTATTTGAAAAAGAAGAGCGAATAGGAGGTCTGACTCGTTTTGGTATTCCAGACTTTAAACTGGATAAAAAGCTGATAGATCGCCGTATGGAACAGATGGCAGCAGAAGGTGTCGAGTTTAAAACCAATACCCACATTGGTGTTGATATTCCTGCAAAATCATTACTTGAAGATTATGATGCAGTTGTTCTTACAGGCGGTTCAGAGCAGCCGCGTGATTTACCGATTACAGGGCGTGACTCAAAAGGTATTTATTTTGCAATGGATTTCTTAAAAGCCAACACCAAATGGATTCAAGGTGTGCATGGTGAAGAAAAAGTTATTTCCGCAAAAGATAAGCACGTTGTGGTTATCGGTGGTGGTGATACAGGATCGGATTGTATCGGAACATCGGTACGTCATGGAGCTGCATCCATCACACAACTCGAAATTCTTCCTGCACCACCAGAAAAAGAAAATAAAGACCTAACATGGCCTGACTGGGCAGATAAAATGCGCACCTCAACCTCGCAAGAAGAAGGGTGTGAGCGTTTATTCTCTGTTGTCACCAAAGAATTTATAGCCAATGATGCTGGTGAATTGACTGCTATTCAGTGTGCTAAGGTCGAGTGGGATAAAGATGCCGATGGAAATTGGCAAATGACTGAAGTAGAAGGTTCTGAATTTGAGCTAAAAGCTGATATTGCCATGTTAGCGATGGGCTTTGTTCACCCTGTACAAGAAGGGATGCTCGAAGAATTAGCCGTAGACTTTGATGCCCGTGGTAATGTGCAAGGTAATACCGAAGGTGAAAGAGCCTATTACACTTCAGTCGATAAAGTATTTGCTGCAGGTGATATGCGTCGTGGACAATCTTTAGTCGTATGGGCAATACGCGAAGGTCGCCAATGTGCCCATGCTGTTGATGCCTATTTAATGGGTAGTACCAATCTGCCACGATAGGCAATATCCTTGTTAGAGATACCTATCCATGGCAGGACGTATTCCACAAGAATTTATCGATAGCCTGTTACTAAGGGTAGACATTGTCGATATTATTAACGCACGTGTTCCCCTCAAGAAAAAAGGACGAGAATATACTGCTTGTTGTCCTTTTCATAACGAAAAAACTCCCTCTTTTACTGTGAGCACTAGCAAGCAGTTTTACCACTGTTTTGGCTGTGGTGTGCATGGTAATGCTATTTCATTTTTAATGGAATACGACCACATGGACTATGTAGAAGCAATAGAAACATTATCCTCTCAGCTAGGTCTGGATGTACCTCGTGAGGGTGGTCATCAGGCACCTAAAAAAAGAATCAGCAAAGATCTTTATGATTTGCTGCAAGATGCAAGTGATTATTTTCAGTTACAATTAAAAGGATCAAATAAAGCCAAAGAATATCTTGAAAACAGAGGCTTAAGTAAAGAAATAATCTCTCGATTTCAACTTGGATACTCTCTGCCAAGCTGGGATAGTGCTTTAAAGCATCTTTCGATTTCCTATACACAACAGCAAATCATCGAAGCAGGTGTTGCTATCGAAAAAGATGAGGGTGGGGCTTATGATCGTTATCGTGATCGTATTATGTTCCCTATTCGTAATCGTAAAGGGCAGGTGATTGGTTTCGGCGGTCGAGTAATGGGTGATGAAAAACCTAAGTACATCAACTCACCAGAAACAGAGCTATTTCATAAAGGATCAGAGCTTTATGGCTTTTATGAAGCAAGAGGTGCGACCAGAAAATTAGAACGGATTATAGTAGTCGAAGGCTATATGGACGTGATTGCTCTAGCGCAATACGGTATTAGTTATGCAGTAGCCACCTTAGGAACAGCGACCACACCTGAGCATATACAACAAATATTTCGTTCCGTACCAGAAGTTATCTTTTGTTTTGATGGCGATAGGGCAGGAAAAGAAGCCGCTTGGCGTGCATTAAATAATGCTTTAAGCACCGTTGTAGATGGTAAAGAAATTCGCTTTTTATTTTTAGCCGAAGGAGAAGATCCAGACTCTTTAGTAAGAAAAATAGGCAAAGAAGCTTTTGAAGAGATGTATGCTGAAGATGCCTTAGCATTAAGCGACTATTTATTAAAGCACCTGCAAGCACAGTTCAACATTAGTAGCAAAGAGGGAAAATCCCGTTTTTTACAGGCTTTAGCAGAGTTAGTTAAAAAAATGCCAGATTCCCTAATAAGAGATCAGTTAATGACGGAAATTTCGGTATTAACTAGTATTGAGTTAAACAATATAAAAAAAATATTAATAGGAAATGGATTTGTAGCGCAACATAGAATGCACCGAGTAAATGACCGTGAAGTGCGTCACACACCCATTCGTTACGCAATTACACTACTCCTGCATGATACATCATTAGTACGATATGTTGAGAACCCAGAACAAATAGCACTTTCAAACCTGTCAGATGCCAATTTATTGACTACACTTATTGAAACCATCGAGGAGAACCCCCATATAAATGGAGCCTCTCTTATCGAACGGTGGCGTAACACTGACTTTGAAGCCTCACTAATCCGCCTGATGAAATGGCAGCCAGATACTGATAATAATGACGTATTGGCACGGGAATTTCAGGACTGTCTGCGACAAATTCGCAAAAAGGCTAATGAGAAGAAACTAGAAGCACTGATACACAAAGAACGAACAGAAGGATTAACCGAGCGAGAGAAGCAAGATTTCTTAATTCTTTTACAAGAATCCTAAAACTACATAAATAGTACTGTCTTTGTCGGTAACAGCTCTGCTTTAGTAGTGAACTAAAAACTTAAATCAAATAATTACATTGGCATAAAAGCCCATGCAGTGGGGTAGTATGTGTTTCTAAGTTTTACACTTCTTGAATTTAAGGATTGCTATAGCTTTTGAGATACACCAACCTATATTGCATTGATAAATTTATGTTATAATAATCAACCAATCTTTTTTTCGGAAACTCAGTCAGCATGAGCGAACAAGAACAGCAAAAATCAAGTATTAAAACTCTTATCGTAAAAGGAAAGGAGCAGGGATATCTTACCTATGCAGAAGTCAACGACCATTTACCGGATACCATCGTTGATCCTGAGCAAATAGAAGACATTGTAACCATGATCAATGACATGGGTATTAAGGTTTTTGAAAAAGCACCCGAAGAAGATAGTTTGATTCTATCTGAAGAAGGTGTGACCGATACCGATGATGACGCGGCAGAAGAAGCAGCGGCAGCATTGACAAAAATTGACAGTGAATTTGGTCGTACAACAGATCCCGTGCGTATGTATATGCGCGAAATGGGTACGGTAGAGCTATTGACGCGAGAAGGTGAAATTGAAATAGCCATACGCATTGAAGAAGGGCTATATGAAGTCTACCAATCACTCGTAAAATTCCCTGCCTCGGCAGAATTTATACTCAAAAAATATGATAGCATCATTGAAAATGAAGGGCGTTTAACAGATTTGATTGTGGATTATATCGATCCTGATGCAGAGCGCCATGTCATTCCCGTGCCTGCTGCATCTGTTAAAAGCAAAGATACAGTAGATGATAAAAATGACAAAGTAGAAGAGGTTATCGAAGATATAGGACCTGACCCTGAAATTGCTAAAGAAAAATTTGCCGAGTTAAGAAGCCTCCACGAAGCAGCTCGTAAAGCTTGCGAAGAAAAAAACAAAGAAGCTTATGCTGCTGCACTTAAAGCACAAGGACAAAAATTATTAGAATTTAAGTTTACTGCACCTGTAATAGAACAATTAGGGGGACAGTTAAGCGCTATTATAACACGTATTCGTGGTTTAGAGCGTCAGATCATGCGCTTGTGTATTGATAAAGCAGAAATGAAGCGCATCGACTTTGTCAAAAGTTTTCCTCAAAACGAAACCAATATAGAATGGTTAGACAAAGTAACGGAGGAGATGCCTCAATATAAAGAAGCATTAGAAGTATTTAGAGAAGATATTCTGTTTCTTCAAAATCAGCTAATTAAAATTCAAGACGAAACTAGCCTATCAATTACACAAGTAAAAGATCTAAATCGAATCGTCTCAGTTGGAGAAGCAAAAGCACGTCGAGCAAAAAAAGAAATGGTAGAGGCTAATCTACGTTTAGTAATTTCTATTGCAAAAAAATATACAAACCGTGGCTTACAATTTCTAGACCTTATTCAAGAAGGTAATATCGGTTTAATGAAAGCCGTTGATAAATTTGAATATCGTCGTGGTTATAAATTCTCTACTTATGCAACATGGTGGATACGTCAAGCAATCACACGCTCTATAGCTGATCAGGCTCGTACAATACGTATCCCTGTACACATGATAGAAACAATCAACAAGCTAAATCGTGTATCACGCAAACTACTACAAGAAAAAGGTCGGGAAGGTACGCCAGAAGAACTAGCAGTCGCAATGGACATGCCAGAAGATAAAGTACGCAAAGTAATGAAAATTGCCAAAGAGCCCATCTCAATGGCAACACCTATCGGTGATGACGAAGACTCAAGTTTAGGTGACTTTATTCAAGATGATAATGTACAATCCCCTATGGATTCAGCGACATCATCTAGCTTAGGTAATACAACACGCGACGTACTCGGTAGTCTAACGCCAAGGGAAGCAAAAGTATTGCGCATGCGCTTTGGTATCGACATGAATACCGATCACACCTTAGAAGAAGTTGGCAAACAGTTTGATGTAACACGTGAACGTATCAGACAAATTGAAGCAAAAGCACTAAGAAAGTTGCGTCATCCGAGCAGGTCAGATATGCTACGCTCTTTCTTAGAAGCAAGCAACGAGCCAACCGCTTCAAGATAACCCAAAAGGGCCTGTAGCTCAGTTGGTTAGAGCAGTAGACTCATAATCTATTGGTCGAAGGTTCGAGTCCTTCCAGGCCCACCATTTTTACTATTTATATCAAGAGCTTACATTTTTGTAATGTAGGCTTTTTTTATACCCGTTTTATTTTGCTACCTAGTCAGCCCTGAAAAACGCATTAATCATTGATTTATAAGGACTATAAGTCAAATAAAGTACAACATTTCGTACCAGAACTGTTTGAACAATACCAGAAA
>JALVDG010000393.1 GCA_027009095.1 Thiotrichaceae bacterium | reverse complement strand
AAATGATGATATGCCTGTAAACGATATTTGTCAGGACTTGCTTTCATCTCATTTTTTTTAATTAAATTACTCTCCATCATGTGCCTTTAATTGTAATTTGTTATGGGGTTTTCTGCTTCGTCCTGAGTATTTTAGGTTGGTATACTTTTGCAGTAGGAAGTAAACTCCCGTTAAGATAATATTTATTAATCAATAAGTTAATTGTTATACGGGCGGTGTGTTAAGATGGTGATACTTCCATCCACTTAGTGACAACATCATGCAATAATTCTTGTTTCACTGGCTTAGGAAGATAGTCATCCATTCCAGCGGCTAAACATTTATCTCTATCTCCCGTTAAGGCATTTGCGGTTAAGGCAATAATAGGGATTGCTTCTTTATGTGATTCCTTTTCCCACAGACGTATCTGCTTGGTTGCGTTATATCCATCCATAACAGGCATGTGCATATCCATTAGTATCAAGCGATAGTTATTTTTTTTCATCTCGTCCAGAGCCATTTGACCATCAGTTACGTGTTTAACACTCAAGCCTATATTTTCTACCATTGTTGTCGCAATTAATGCATTTACTGGATTGTCTTCTGTTAATAAAATATCGGTTACTTTGCTAATCTCATCATTTGATATTTTATTTGAGGCTTTTATCGTCTCATTATCATTTAATAAATTTCTATCAAAAGTATCGTCTGAATTTTGCTGTATAAACTTATTTTTAATATCTAAGCACTCTAAAAGAACATCTTCTAGCATTGCCTCGCGTATTGGTTTTACTAAAATGACCTCAATATCAGCAATAGTGCGTTCTTCTTCGTTTAGTTGATAATGGCTTAAAACAACTTTAGGAATACGCTGAAAGTCAGGGTCAGAATTTAGTATTTCGGATAATTCTAAACTATCCATACCTGGTATAAAGTAATCGACTATGGCGACATCAAATATTGCTTGCTCTTTTTTGCTTTGATACAGGGCATTAATTGCATCTCGGGCATTATCAACAAGCTGGAACTCTATATTCCACATAGAAAAGTAGTGCTCAAAGATACTTGAATTTGCTCTGTCCTGTTCTACTATCAGTATTTTTAGATTGGATAAGTCGGAGCTTGTCGCAAGCTTTTCTTTTTCTTGAAAATTAATAGTTTTAAATGGAATATCAACCCAAAAATGACTACCTTGATCTTTTAAGCTTTCAAACTTAATGCTTCCTCCCATTAGCTTAGTTAGCTCTTTACTAATGGTTAAGCCAAGACCGATACCCTCATATTCACGCGTTGTCGATGAGTCGGCTTGAGTAAATGCATTAAATATTTCTTCTGCTTTTAACTCAGGAATACCTATTCCTGTATCGGTAATATCAATTCGCAGAATGGTTTTCTCTTTCGTTAAATTTATTAATGATATTTCAAAAGTGATCAAACCTTCCTGCGTAAATTTAACGGCATTACTGGCAATATTCATCATAATTTGACGAACTTTACTAGGGTCTCCTTTGATACGTGCAGGGACTTTATCGTCTATTTTTGTAACAAACTCTAGCCCTTTGTCTGATGACATGGTTGCAATAACGCTACTAACACTTGTAAACAACTCTCTAATATTAAAAGATATTTCTTCTAATGCTAAAGTGTTTGCATTTATTTTGGAAAAATCGAGAATATTATTAACAACATCTAGTAAATTTTCGCCCGATGTTAATGCGGTATTGATAAAGGTTTTTTGTTTGTCATCGAGATTTGTATCATTTTTTATAATCTCTAAAGATCCTAAAATGCCATGAATGGGAGTGCGTAGTTCATGGCTCATATTCTCCATAAAACGAGATTTCTTTTCTGACTCTTTT
>JALVDG010000392.1 GCA_027009095.1 Thiotrichaceae bacterium | reverse complement strand
AGCCTTTTCAGCCTTTTCAGCCTTTTCAGCATGATCATCTATTTTGTTTTTTTTATTATCAAGCTCTATTTGTGTATTGTTTTTTTCGGTCTTCTGCTCAACAGAACGACTACCTCCTCGGTTCTTCCAATAGAAAGTGTAAAACAACCACTCTACTAACCACCCTGTTAAAATACCTAATATAAATAGACTCATAAATTATTCCTCAGAGATATCCATTTTAGATGAGCTTACTATATGAAGCTAAGCCATTATGAAAACTGAATTGATGTGAAAAATATAAGAGCTTTAATAAAAAGATCTCTCATCTAATAAAAATTTCGACTACTTTTTATCCTAAACGGTTAGATTTAGCTGACTTATAAAAACTCTCTTAATTGGAAAATATAGTAAAGTTAGAGCATATTTACTACATCTATATAACAAAGAACAAAATGAAATCTACCTTCTCTCTATTACTACTATTCATACTAAGCCTTAGCTTCTCAGCTACGGCGAAGGATAGTGTCGATACTATAGATCAAAAACTTAAATCATTAACAACACAATTAAAGCTGACAGGAATACCGCAAAGCACCTCCCCTCTCCCTTCTATAGAATCTCCTTTAGCTCAATTAGGAATGAAATTGTTCTACTCCAAAGCATTAAGTGGAGAATATGATACAGCTTGCGTATCTTGTCATCATCCCATGCTTGGAGGGGGTGATAATTTGTCATTACCAATAGGAGTTAGGGCTAAAAATCCTGATGTATTAGGTACAAAACGCTCCTTAAAAAGCGGCTATCCTATAGAAGTCCCAAGAAATGCACCCTCTACTTTTAATATTGCCTTTTATAAAAAAAGTTTATTTCATGATGGACGTATACAAAATATCAGCAATAAAACAATAACAGGCATTTATACGCCTGATGTTGATTATCAAAAAGATGATCTTTTAGCAGGTGAAACCTTAGTACAAGCACAGGCTCGCTTTCCTATTGTATCAATAGCGGAAATGCGGGGAGGTTTTATGTCTAAGGCGCATAATCAAACTGTACGACGGGCATTAGCAGAGCGACTAAAAGATAAGTGGTTAAATGAATTTAGGAAAGGATTTTCTAACGTAAAAGGCGATAGAGAAGAACTTATTACCGAGCAAAATATATCTTATGCAATCGCTGCCTATGAACAATCTCAAGTCTTTATTAATACCCCTTGGAGAAAATATTTACAGGGTGATAATAAAGCAATATCAACTGAAGCGAAGAAAGGCGCGATACTTTTTTTTACATCCGATAAAAATAAAGGGGCTAACTGTAGCAGTTGTCATCAGGGTGATTTTTTCACTGATGAATCGTTCCATAATATTGCAATACCACAAATTGGTATTGGCAAAGGAGCAGGAAAAAGTAAAACAAATGATATTGGTTATGCAGCTGTTACTAAGAAGCCTGAAGATAAATTTCGTTTTCGTACACCAACGCTATTAAATGTAGAAGTTACAGGTCCTTGGGGACACTCTGGTGCGTATACTAGTCTAGAAGCGATTACTCGTCATATGGTTTCACCATTAAAAAGCGTTAAAAACTTTGACCTGTCTCAAATATCACAAAAAAATATTAAACTTGATGATATGAAGAGAAATACCCAAGAAGCCATTGATGCGGGTATAGAGATAGACGACATAAATACATTATCAAATGATGATGTTAAAAATATTGTGTCTTTTTTGAAAACACTAACCGACCCTTGTGTTAAAAGTAGAGCTTGCTTGTCCCCCTGGATTCCTAAAAAAACAGATAATGATCCTGATGGTTTAATGTTACATGGCTTAAGCAGTGGGAGCGGTAAGCTCCTCTAATGAC
>JALVDG010000391.1 GCA_027009095.1 Thiotrichaceae bacterium | reverse complement strand
ACGAAGAACCTCGTCACTGGCGACAGATAAAAGGCGACCCAGCTATTCGAGGCGGACTATTTAGACAGCAACGTGCCGAAAGTTTACTCGATAAACAAATAGATAATGTACTCGCACTACAAGAAGAGTTGATGTTGCAACATGGTGTCTATCACTGCCAAATTCACTTTTCTAGTAGTCGTTCGACTATCTGGCATGTTGATGATCCTTACACTTATCGAATTTTAACAATTGATGAGTTATCTAACCCTGATACTTGTCTTGCTTACCCTAAAAAGCCTTATTTTGAACGAGCTATTGTGCCGCAAGACACTATCATGAAAATATTTAAGCAATTTAAAGTACTACGCACCTATGACGATACCGTCTATCTACGCTCTGCCTCTTTAAACCTAGTAAATGGATTTATAGGCTTAAATTTTTCCTGTGACGGCTCGCATTATATGATATATGATGACTTCTTAGAGAAAGGACTCGATTTTTGGCTTGGGGTTTAATATTTACAAGGGCGAAGGATGACAACAACAGATTTTGATAAATTAATCGAAGAGGTTTGTAAACAGGGCTGTATTCAAGTTAATCAAACTATTAGCCAGTTAGAAAAAGGTCAATGTCCTGATGAGTTGCAACAGCTTAACCCTACTGAACGAGACTCTGTATTAAAAGAATTAAAATCTGTAATGGATATTTATAGTGGTGATATTTGTTCATTATAACTTTTTCACTCTTCCCTAGAATATAAAAAAGCCCCATTGATTGCAGTAATCAATGGGGCTTCTTAGCGTCTTAAAATATAAAACTATATATTTAACGCAGCTTTAACTTCTTCAACAACTTTATCACTTGATGTCGCATTTATATTCAAGATCAAACCTTCTTTAGTGTAATACTCTACCAAAGGAGCTGTTTTTTCATTATAGATATCTAAACGATTTCCAATGGCTTCTTCTGTCTCATCGTCACGTTGTATTGTTTTGCTACCACACTTATCACAAATACCTTCAACCTTAGTTGGCTTGCTAATTGTGTTGTAAATTTCCTGACAATCAGAGTTAGAACAAGTACGACGAGTTGTCAAACGCTCTAGAATAACATTACGCGGCACATCAAGATTTACCGCATAATCTAAAGAAATATCAAGCTTAGTTAATAGCTCCTTTAGTGCATCTGCTTGTGGAATAGTACGAGGGAAACCATCTAGCAAGAAACCACCTTTACAATCGTCTTCAAGTAAACGCTCACCCATAATATTCATAATAAGCTCGTCAGGCACAAGATCACCCGCATCCATATATGCTTTAGCTTCTTTACCTAAATCAGTTCCAGCTTTAACTGCACCACGTAAAATATCACCTGTAGATATTTGCACTGAACCATCAACTTGAGTTAATAATTTAGCAACTGTTCCTTTTCCTGCACCTGGTGCACCTAATAGAATTAATTTCATCGAGCCATCTCCATAATTATTTGGTTATATTTGTAAGGAGTACTAATATTAGTGCCCCATAAAAATAATCTGCGACATTCTAAAGTGTTTTATCCAAACTTCCATACTTTTATAAGAATTTATAACGAAGCGGTTAATATTTATTAGAGAATCATGGTTGCTACATGATAAATTAGAAGACTAAAATTTTCACTTAAAGGAAAATATCATGCTCATTCAATTTAGCAGTAAAACTAATCCCAATGTTTCAATGTTTGAGAAGGATGCAAAACATCTACTGAAATTAATGAATCAAAGTGGCAAAGTACCAGGCGCACTTCAAACTGAAGATATAGCAACTGCCTTAAAATCATTACAAGAGGGACTTAAAAATGAAACTAACGATAGTGACGATGATG
>JALVDG010000390.1 GCA_027009095.1 Thiotrichaceae bacterium | reverse complement strand
AATATTTGGCAAGGCTTATTTAGTGTATTTATCTTTTTTATATAGAGAACTGATAATAGATTAACTTTTGAGGAAATGAAGAGAGGCTCAAGTTATATAGGTTACTGATTATACTGAGTAGTACTTGAATCCGTGACTTCACACAGCACAGTGAACTTACAGGTCTAAGTAATATTTATTATAATAGTAGTGCATCATAAAAAAAGCCATTAAGGGAACCCCTTTAATGGCTTTGGTTTTGCTACTTTCAATTACTTTTTTCTGCTAAGAAATTGAGGAAGTATTTAGATAAAAGTTATATTAACGTCTTTTATCTTGTTCATTGCCTATAATAGCACCTGCTGCTGCACCAAGGATAGCTCCTTTTGCCGCACGACGGTCGCTATGATCACCTGTTGATTTTCCCGCAATACCACCAGCTACAGCCCCTATAGCAGCACCTTTTGCAGCACTAGATGACCCACAACCAGTTAATGTTAAAGATGATACTAAAAGTCCTGCCAATATAAATTGTTTTTTCATTTTATTAAATTCCTTTGTAAATTTAAGTTGTTATGCCTCTCGCATAAATGATGTTAGTGCATGAAAAATTCTGACTATTACGATATAAGCTTGTATTTTTTCCCCTATATCTTCTTCTAAATACTACATTAGGTGTGTTTATTAACATGCTTGTATGAGTTGAATAAAACACCTTTAAAGTAGTGAATTTTTCAGTTTGTACGACATCACTTTTTGCTAGAAGTTCGATAGTAACTATTTATTTATTGATAAGATTTATCAATTATATAAATTATTACCTCTCTATTGTAGTAATTATTAGTGTCTAGGTCTTGTTATATATCAATGACTTTGTGTGTATTTTTATATATTTTTGTGGGTTTTTTGATTTAATTAGGTTTAGCTCTTTTGCTATGTCAAAATACCCCGTTTATTTATCTCGACTTTAGCTTTTTATGACGGAATATTTTTTTATTATTATTGGGACGGTTTGGGTTAATAATATCGTTTTATCCCAATTTTTAGGCTTATGCCCCTTTATGGGAGTTTCTCGTAAGCTGGAAACGGCTATAGGAATGGGTTTAGCAACAGTCTTTGTCTTAACGCTATCGTCTATCACTAGTTATTTAATCCATACCTATTTACTGGTTCCTAATGGCTTGGAATACTTGCGTACCATCAGCTTTATATTAGTTATAGCAGGTATTGTAGGCTTCACTGAGCTAGTGGTGCATAAAACCAGTCCTTTATTACACAATGTATTGGGTATTTATCTACCATTGATAACAACAAATTGTGCCGTATTGGGTGTTGCCCTACTTAATGTACAGAAGTCACATGGCTTTATTGAATCAGGTTTATATGGTTTTGGTTCTGCGATGGGCTTTACTTTGATACTTGTTTTATTTGCAGCGATGCGAGAGCGTATTGCCGCATCGGATGTGCCCGAAATCTTTCAAGGTAATGCCATTGCGATGATTACAGCAGGGCTGATGGCACTTGCTTTTATGGGGTTTACAGGCTTGATAAAGGCTTAAATAAAAAGGGTTATGAGTTCAGAAATAATCAATGCCATATTAATTTTAGTAGGTCTTGCTGGCTTTTTAGGTTTAATACTAGGCTATGCTGCCATTCGCTTTAAGGTCGAAGGCGACCCTATCACCGATCAAATTGATAACTTATTGCCACAGACTCAATGTGGGCAGTGTGGCTATGCGGGTTGTAAGCCCTATGCAGAAGCCATTGCAAAAGGTGAGATAGGTATTAATCAATGTCCTCCAGGCGGTGAGGCGACGATTCAAGCCTTGGCAGATTTACTCGATGTAGAGCCAGAACCATTAAATGAA
>JALVDG010000389.1 GCA_027009095.1 Thiotrichaceae bacterium | reverse complement strand
AGCTCCGCCTCGCTAATGCATCTGGCGAAGGAAAAAATATATAATATTTTTCTATATTGCGTAACATCAGCTGATAAGTATAAGCATCAAGCCAGCGACAACATGAAGAAAATCAGAAAACGGGGGGTTAAATGGTTAGATTAATTTTGCTCAAGTAATCACGTAATTTTTTTCCTTATCCCGAGTTGAGATTACTTGGGATTAGCATAGTAGTTTAAATGAATACCATTTTGTATTAATAAAGCTTCGTGTAACGGTGTTGGACGAAGACGTTCGGCGATATTGTATGCCAACATATTGCCAAACATTAGGGGAAGGATAAGCGAATAATTTCCTGTCATTTCATAAACTAATAAAACGGAGGTGAAGGGTACTCGTATAACACCTGCAAAAAAAGCACCCATTCCCAAAAGAGCAGCACCACCGACAATGCTATTTGATAAGTCAAAAATATGTACTAGGAGCGAGCCAACTGAGCCACCTAGCATCATCCCAATATAAAGCGAAGGTGAAATAAGCCCCCCACTTCCTCCTGAGGAAAAACTTAAGATAGTTGCTATTATTTTTCCTACAAAAAGAATAACTAAGGTGACACCAAAAATATTACCACTTAATGTATCGGTAAAATCTTCATAACCAAGACCAAAAATACCGTCATGCCCTGTGGTGATAAAAATCATTGTGCCTGTTATTCCCATCGCTAATCCACCGATGGCAGGTTTTCCCCAGTTAGGGCATTGTTTCCAATTTAAGAAAAAATGACGTGTATTTAACAAGCCTGTGACAAATATATGTGCAAATATTCCGCCTAATATGCCAATGGGTAGGCAGATAAGCATCCATAAATCGGTATCAAAAGGGAGTAAATGAACAAGATAAACAGGGTTTGAGCCAAGAACAATACGTTCAACAGCCGCAGCGGTTACCGCCGCAAAAATAATTCCACCGATTGCTTTGGCTTTGTAGTCGTGAAGTAAAACTTCTTCGATAACAAAGGTAATTGCCGCCAAGGGTGTATTAAAGGCTGCAGCTAAACCAGCTCCCATACCTACAGGAATCATCGATTGAAAAGTTTCTTTGCGTAGTTTTAGCCATTGACCAATTTGTGAGGCGATAGAGGCACATAAATGTACCGTAGGACCTTCGCGTCCTAAACTTCCTCCACTACCTAAGGAAATAACAGTTAAGGTAAATCGCCAGAAAGCTTCTTTAATGGTTAAGATGCCATTATTATTCCAATAAGCAACTTTGGTTTGAGGAATACCACCACCACCTGCTTGAGGCTCTACAAATTGAATAATAAGACCAACCACTAACCCTCCTATCGCAGGGGCTGATACCATAATGGTTAACATTATCCAAGGAGTTTGTTGGCTTTGGTACTCATGTAAAGAATCAAATACAAAGCGGATGGAAAGGTGAAAAATAACAGCCGCAGCACCGCACACTAAACCGATGAAGATATAGATAAAAAAATCCCGTCGAAGTAATTCGACGGGATTTAATGCGCGGATAAAATTTTGTAGCGTCATAAAGTAGCGACTAGTACAGTGAACGGTAATTACGGCAAATAACTTTGGCGAGGATAAATTCTTGATAACAAGACATCATAACGAGTCATAGCAGGGCTATAGGGAGGAATAATAACCTCATTATCAAAGATTTAGACCGTCAGATTATTAGCTCGTAATTACTGTTTACTGTACTAGATTACCCAGAGAGTCTATTGAAATTGAGAGTATGATCACTTTCTTTTTTGAATCAAGCTCATACTTTTCAATACATTTAAGGCTTCATAGAGAGGATAGTCCTTTCTCGCTAAATCAACTTTAAGTTTTTTATCATCACCCTTAATAACAGCAGCAGGTTTGGCAGCTGTCTTTCCTTTTTCTCCTGATTTAGGGTTAGATAAATGACCTTTTAAATCAGCTTCAGATAGAGGCGTAAAGGTATCATCTTTATCCTTTTTATCATTCTTAAACTCTAATCGTTCAATTTTTATATCTGGAGTAATGCCTTCGGCTTGAATTGATCTTCCAGAAGGAGTGAAGTAACGAGCTGTTGTTAATTTAACGGCTGTTTTTGAGTCGAGTGGCAACACCGTTTGCACAGAACCTTTACCAAAGGTTTTTTTGCCTACAATTAAAGCACGTTTATGATCTTGTAGTGCACCAGCTACAATCTCTGAGGCTGAGGCTGAGCCCTGATTAACCAACACAACTATCGGTGCACCATCTAACATATCACCAGGGGTCGCATCATAACGCATCGCTGCATCTGCTACACGACCTTCTGTATATACAATCTTGCCGCTATTATCGAGGAATGTGTCCGATACACCTACAGCACCATTTAGCACTCCACCTGGATTATTACGTAAATCAAGCACTAAACCTTTTAGTTTACCTTTATTCATAGCCTTTAATTTATTTAGTGCCTCTGCAACACCTGCGGTAGTTTTCGATTGAAAACTAGAGATACGCAAATAACCAAAGCCAGGTTCTAGCATACGATGTTTAACACTTTTAATTTTGATAATGGCACGAATAATTTTAACTTTGAAAGGCTTGTCTTTACCTTCACGCACCACTAATAGCTCAATAGGCGCGCCCGGTTTCCCTCGCATAATCTTAACAGCATCACTTAGCGTTAGCCCTTTAACAGGTTTGTCATCTAAACGAATGATCAAATCACCTGCATGTAAACCTGCTTTATAGGCTGGAGTATCGTCTATTGGGGAAATAACTTTTACAAACCCATTTTCCATGCCGACCTCGATACCCAGTCCGCCAAATTCTCCCGATGTACCAACACGCAGCTCAGTGAAAGCATCTTCATCCAAGTAAGATGAATGAGGATCAAGACCAGTGAGCATACCGCTAATAGCATTAGATATTAGTTTTTTATCGTCGACTTCCTCAACATAAGAACGCTTAATTCGAGAGTAGACCTCTGAAAACTTTTTAATTTGCTCTAATGGTATTGTCGGGTTGTTTGCTTTGAATGCAAAAACATTCAAACTAATTGATGTTGTTAAACCAATGACGGTTCCTAATACAACACCTGTTGCCAGTGTTTTATTAATTTTCAGCTGCATTATATCTCCAAAACTAATCTATTCTTAGCGATGACTAATTCTGAGACAACATTCTCAATTTAAGCCCACTAACTTATTATTATTCAAAATTTCAATACGAAAGCACTTAGTTACTACATAAATATAAACGCATAGAGTACTTCCTTTGTCAGCGAGTTTAACGCTTCTATCAAAAAAATGCACTTAAGGAAACTATATTCAAGTCCATTTATTTTAAGGCTTATTAAAACCGTCTAAAATTCAATCATATATTCTTTAAAAGGGATCATTAATTAAATCCCTTGATAAATAAAACTCATTACTTGCACCAACGAGATGGGTTTTGTAGTCGTGTTCCTTTTCTGATTTCGAAGTATAGAGCATTTTTTTCTTGACCACCTGAGTTACCCACTGCGGCTATCACCTCACCTGCATTCACGATTTGTCCCGTTTTTTTATAAATACTACGGTTATAAGCATAAAGACTACGATAATTTTTATCGTGGCGGATAATTATCAGATAACCATAGCCATTTAAGCGACCAGAAAACTCTACCTTGCCCCGAGCAACTGCTCTTACTTTACGTCCCCCTGGCGCACTAATCACAACACCTTTCCAACGTTGTTTATCATTTCGCTTACTACCATATTTGTGCAGTATACGCCCCCGCACAGGCCATGATAATCGACCCCGTAAAGATGAGAAAGGTCGACTGGAAATAAACCTAGATTGTTTTATTTCTTTTCCTTTTGATGTGGGTACTTTTTTTACTGTTTTATGCGAAGCGATTTGTTTTTTTGTTACCTTATTCGCTTCTTTAGCTACTTTTTTTTCTTTTGCAATTAAGCCAGAAATAACCTGCTGCAAGCGAGCCTCTTGAGCTTTTAGCTTTTTTAACCTACTTGCCTTACTTGCAACCTGTTTTTTTGCTAATTTTAGTGATTTCTCACGCTTTTTTAATATTTTTTTAAGATTACGCTTTTGAGAAATTAGCTTGGTATTTAATGTTTTTAGTTTTGTGCGATCAACCGTCATCTGCTTTTCCATCTTTTGGACTTTATCCAAACTAGAGCGGATAGCATTGATTTTTTTCAGGCGACTACGATTGAGGTATTCAAAATATTTAATGGTACGTCCAATATCGGAAGGATCATCCTGTTTTAATAACAACCGTAAATGTGATTGTTCCCCAGAAGTATATAAAGCCTGCATTTGTTGAGCTAAAGCTTCTTTTTGTTGGCTAATACTTTCTAATAATTGTTGCTTTTCGTAACTTGTCTTGCCTAGTCTTTTTTCTAGTTTCTCCATTTTTTTTTCAGTTGTATAAAGATCCTTCGATATATCACTTAGTTTTTTTTCTAGAATGTTTACCTGATGACGTAATTTATTTGATTTATTTTTAGCAGTATTAAGACTTGAAGCGGCTTGCTCTATTTTTTTTTTAATTTTTTGTTGTTGGTTATCCGCAAAAATGGAGGGGCTTAAGACAAGCAGCAAAAGTAAAATGAATATGTTTTTAGAAAGATTTAGATGCATTGATTAATAATTATTGCTAAGTAATTGTATTGACGATAATAACAGTTTATCAGAACGAGTACATCAACTAGTTAAAAATGCCTATGCTTACAAGGTAATTTAATGTGGTTAAATCCCATCTTTTTTAGGTAATATTTATGACGAACGATGAGCTTCTTACTTACGACCAAAAACATATCTGGCACCCCTATACCAGTATGATTCATCCTAGCCCTGTATTCCCTGTTGCATCAGCCGAGGGCGTATATATTACCCTAGAAACAGGTGAGAAATTGGTCGACGGTATGTCGTCATGGTGGGCATGTATTCATGGTTATAATCACCCACGTCTAAACCAAGCAATAAACGATCAAGTAAAAAAAATGTCACACGTGATGTTTGGTGGCTTAACCCATCGCCCCGCGATTGATTTAGCAAAAAAACTCATTGATCTTACCGCAGATAATTTACAGCATGTTTTCTTTGCCGATTCAGGATCAGTTGCTGTCGAAGTCTCCATTAAAATGGCACTACAATACTGGGCTGCCCAAGGTAATACAAAAAAGCAAAAATTACTCACTGTTTATAATGGCTATTATGGCGATACCTTTGGTGCAATGTCTGTCTGCGACCCTGTTAACGGAATGCATGGCATGTTTAGTCATATGCTGGCTGAACATATTTTTGTTGAAGCTCCAGCCTGTGCTGAGGGCGTAGCATGGCATGATGAGTATATAGAGGAGATGACGAACGCACTGCATAATCATCATCAGGAAATAGCGGCAGTAATTATTGAACCAATGGTACAAAATGCAGGCGGGATGCGTTTTTATTGTGCTGAATATTTACGTCAACTCAGCCGACTTTGCAAACAGTACGATGTACTCTTAATTTTAGATGAAATTGCCACAGGCTTTGGGCGTACAGGTACGCTTTTTGCTTATCAACAAGCAGGTATAGCACCTGATATTTTAGCGATAGGTAAAACGCTAACAGGTGGTTATATGACACTTGCAGCAAGCCTTACTAGCAAAAAAGTAGCACAAGGAATAAGTGCAGATGGGCGCGGGGTACTTATGCACGGCCCCACTTTTATGGCGAATCCTCTCGCTTGTAGCGTTGCAAATGCCAGCATTGATGTTTTATTAGCATCAAACTGGCAGCAAAATATCAAACATATCGAGCAACAACTATGCAAAGAACTTGTACGCTGTGCAGAGTTAGATGTGGTAAAAGATGTCCGTTGTAAAGGAGCGATTGGTGTCGTCGAACTGCACTGTCCTGTTGATATTAATTGGATGCAACCACGTTTTGTTGAGTTAGGCGTATGGATTCGCCCCTTCGGCAAGCTAGTATATTTAATGCCCCCTTATATTATAAAAGAAGCTGAGTTAAACAAGCTCACACAAGCGATTTATCAAGTGCTTGTGGAGTTTAATCAGCAGTTACGCAGCTCCTCAAGTCACTTTTTTTAAATAATCACTCACTAAAACAATCCGTGTACCATTGATACGACCTTCGATATGCAGCGGATTATCCGTTAATGAGATATTTTTGACTACTGTACCGCGTTTAGCCGTAAAGCCTGCTCCTTTGACAACAAGATCTTTAATTAAAGTAACAGCATCACCGGCCTCAAGCACTGTACCATTACTGTCTTTTGTTGGAATCGTATCATCATCGTCTTCATCCATCTCAGCCTCAGCCCATGCCTGCACTTCTGGCTCCAAGTAAAGCATATCCAGCAAGTCTTGTGGCCAACCTTCTGCACGTAATCTATTTAACATACGCCATGCCATCACTTGTACCGCAGGTTCGATATTCCACATGGAGTCATTTAAACAACGCCAATGATTAGCATCAAGGCTTTCCTCATCATTAATTTGTCCACGACAAACATTACATATATAAATACTTTTTTCTGCACTACCATCAGAATTAGGCGGAACCTCATAAACACCCAAATTCGATGTCGAAGAGCATAGCTCACACTTTGAGCCACTACGTTCTTGTAAAGTTTGTTCTGTTGTCACGGTTATATCCTCGAGGTTGCACCATCGTTAATGATTAAAGCAAGGCATTATGCCTCAATATTTTTTATCTTCCAGTGTAAATTACAAGATGGTTTTAGCAATTTAAGCCTATTACTTGCTACAAAATCAATTTATTCAGGGGTAGAATAAGCCGCCTAAATTTTATCAATAAAATAATCGGAGAATACCATGCCTGAATATCGCTCACGCACTACAACTCATGGACGTAATATGGCAGGCGCACGCGCCCTTTGGCGTGCGACAGGTATGCAAGATGGTGATTTTAATAAACCCATTATCGCGATTGCCAATTCATTTACTCAGTTTGTGCCAGGTCATGTGCACCTTAAAGATATGGGGCAGTTAGTGGCTCACGAGATCGAAAAGGCAGGGGGCGTAGCCAAAGAGTTTAATACCATTGCCGTTGATGATGGTATTGCAATGGGTCATGCAGGTATGCTGTATAGCTTACCTTCGCGTGAGATTATCTCCGATTCGGTTGAGTATATGGTGAATGCTCATTGTGCTGATGCGCTCGTTTGTATCTCTAACTGCGATAAAATCACACCTGGTATGTTAAATGCAGCCTTGCGTTTAAATATTCCTGTGATTTTTGTCTCAGGTGGTCCGATGGAGTCGGGCAAAAGCATTATTGATGATCAAGAAATTCATCTTGATCTGGTGGATGCGATGGTTTCTGCGGCAGACGATTCGGTATCGGATGACGAGGTAACGACTATGGAGCGTTCTGCCTGTCCTACTTGTGGCTCTTGCTCTGGTATGTTTACCGCTAATTCCATGAACTGTTTAACAGAAGCACTGGGCTTAGCACTACCTGGAAATGGCTCATTATTGGCGACTCATTCAGATCGTAAGGAGTTATTTTTACGAGCAGGACGTGAGATTGTTGCTCTTGCAAAACGTT
>JALVDG010000388.1 GCA_027009095.1 Thiotrichaceae bacterium | reverse complement strand
CAATTGCAGGCGGATAAACCACATAAACTGTTCTTCAAAAGGTGCCACAGCCTGAGAAAGATCATAAATAGCCTCAACGCGCAGAATATTATTTATTCGAAGCTGCTCCTCCAGTCCATCACCGACGATGGCCAGAAATATGGCATAAAGATAGGAAATTCCCTTGATACTTACCGCCAGTAAATCATAGGCTATCTCCCTGAGAAGTAAATGAACATTCTCACGAACAGGCTCCAGCGCCTTAACATCTTTTGTAAACTCATTTATTTCTCGATATAGAATAACAATCAAGGTTGTAAAGTCATTTACGTTATTGGATAAATAGTTATCGCTCAAATCTTTCATATCATTTCGAATAACCGATTGAGCGATTTCTTTTGCAACCAGCGGTTGTAAATCAGGGCGGTCTGGAGACCAAAAGCTGGTATCAATATAGCTGACATGCTGAATGCGTGTTTTTTCGTGCGCATTTCGCACATTTAAAGAGACATTGTCATAAAGTTGGGTATTTGAAACTTTTGGTGATTGTGACCAGCCATGCAAGACCAGAGGGCTGACATAATTCTCGGTATCATTTTTTTGGTTATTATTTTGCAAAATAGTATGCAACAAATGCCGCATATCGTATTGCAAATCACGGGTTCGATTTGAAAGAAAATCATTGAAAATACCAATTTCACGACGACGCTCAATACTGGGGCGCGGATAAGATTGAAGTCCAAAATCAAGTGATTTTCCAAACTGTTGCTGATGAGTTCGCAAAATACGAATAAATTTATTCAGGCGATGTATCACCGCCCTTCTGAGAATCATTAAGGCAGGCTTTTTAAGTCGTCTTTTATGACTACTACTTTGACTTATATCATCAAGCAAGCCAGTCTGGCGGGCTTCTCGATAAAACATCAGTTTGTTTCTAAAAACTTGCTGCTTGAGAATTTGCAGGGAACGCAGTGCATGATAATGACGACGCTCACCCCGTGTCCACAGATCACCTGACCAGATCTCACCAACTTTTGTTAATAAGGCAGCTTTAATCGGGTTCTGTTTTTCTTCATTATTTTGTTTTGCCAGATGCTGAATTGCCCGACGTGGTGCGGGATAACGAATAATATGTTCAGATGTTAATTTGGCAGTCTTAAAATCATGATCATTTTTTTCAAGCTCTTTCTTCCAGCCATCAAAAATTAGTTTTTCTTCGTGACGCAGGGGTAAAAACAGCGTCGGCGCATGAAGCGAGTAAATAATAGAATTTTGCAGATGTCTAATTTCCAGCAGGAGAATATCAATCCGGTCTGAGATATCAATAAAAGACAGCAGATATAAATGATCAGCGTAATTTTTCATAATCTGTACTCACTTTATGGCTTTGACGGGCTTTGATGAACCCTGAACAGATTTTTCGGGACTGTTTTGTTGCAATTGTTGCCTTGGAGCCTGGTATCTATTATGTAAAACAGGGGTATGAGGAATACTGGGAGGCTTTTCCTGGGTCGGTTGAGAATATGGTGATGAAAAAATTTCAACCAGCATTAACAGTGTCACCAAACCGACGGTTTGAATTGCATGAGATACTTTTTGCATCTTTTCGATGCCATCCCTGATTTGTTTTTTACTCGGTATCTGCGTGATAGCATTAAGTATTTGCTGTGGGACAAGTTTTAAATGTGTTTCATAATAACCGGCAAGTACCGCTTTTTCCTGTTTTTTTAGCAATCGAATACGGTTGTAAACAAAAAGAGAGGAAAAAATAAACCAGAAAACACTGAGCCAGGCAATATTATAGGGATACTGAATAATTGTAGCTCGATTCAGAGAGAAACTGGGTGGAAGAAGTTGATATAAAAAAAGGGAGA
>JALVDG010000387.1 GCA_027009095.1 Thiotrichaceae bacterium | reverse complement strand
TGTAATTATAATATTTATTTTTTATATGAAAGTATCAACTAGATGGTAGCTGAGAAGAGGAATGAAGGTATATTAATCTCCCGTACAGGGAAAAATTTTTATACTTAAAAAGGGAAACCAAAAAAAACTAATAAAATTAATAAAAACGGGGCAAAATAAAAATGAGAAAAAAAATACTTTCAATGTCTATTGCAGCAGTTTTGACTGCAGTAACAAGTTCGAGCGTTATGGCGTTTGATTCAAAAGATAACGAGTTAAATGATCCAGTGGATATAAGTAGTTCTACTATCAAGCCAGCTCATATAATTGTACAACATGTCAAAGATAATAAAGATAATAAGAATAAAGATAAAGATAAGAGTTTTGAAGGATGCCCAGCTGCTTATGTCGGTAATGACACATTGATAAATGGAGTGAAGCATCCTCCTGTTCCTTCAACAGAAGATCTAATTGTTAATGCAGCTCCCAGAATTAATGGAACATATGGAGGAGGAGCATTATCAAGAAAAGGGGATGCTCTTATTTTTCCATTATTCACGGCTGGAAAAAAAGAGGTTATCGGCGATCCTTTACGTGAAGAAATAACTTGTGATAAAGCAACCGATGAACTCAAGCTTCCAACAATGGCGGATGCCGAGGGTTGGAGTACAGAATTTGTAGTAAGAAATACAGATACTAAACATGCTATTGTGGCTAAAGTTGCTTTTTATTCACAACTTGATACAGAAGAGCTATTAGATTTTAATATTTATCTTTCAGCTTTTGATGTAGCTCGTTTCAAAATTGAAAGAGTTAAGGATGCTGAAGGTAAATATGTCACACGTGTTACTAGCACGGATGGTTCTGTCCCATATTATACTAGCAAGCCTGAAAATGGGGCAGATAATGATCAGGTTATTTTTGCAGCACCAAAATCAGCAACAGAAGATGCACGTACTTTTGTGAGAGATATGCCAGAAAGTGTTGGTTATGCTGTTGTATATGGTATGGGACAAGCATCAAATAGGGCTAGTACAACAAGTCTGAATGATTTACGTTATGATCATGAGCATCAGCAATTATTTAAAAATTATCGTGCAGAATTAGATGTTTGTCGTCCTAACTGGAGAAAAGGACATCGAAACTCAATGGCAGTTGGTACTTATATTCCTTTTGAAAGAAATGCAACGAATATGCCTTTTTATCTTCCAGCACCTAATGTTGCAGAAAGTTGCAATGATGGCAACGGTGTTGCTCTTACTGGAGCAGTGGCAGGAAATCTTTTTGGTGATGTTGCTCCAAGCTTAACAGGAACAGTTAGAATTTATAATAAAGAAGAAGGCGAAGAAAGGGATATGTTATTGCCCGCGACTGCAATTGAAAACTTTACAGCAGGTAATAAAATTATCTATGCAGAAGGTGAGATTGCCGCACTTCAGGATCGTCGTATTAATGGGGATAGTACTGAAACAGGTGCGCCAACTTTGGGTGAGCCGACTGCAACTAAAAGTTGTGTTTCAAATGCTACTACGGGCTCATACACTTATGATCATGATAATGATTCTAATACTGCAGAAATTGGTGTTGATTGGGCATACTATGATGAAGCAGGTATTCAGCGTGATGCAAACCCATTCCTTGTTAAACAAACAGTCTATAAATTTGCTAAGCTTCCTGATAATGTTAAAAATACTTTAGTTGTTACGCAGCCTTATAAGCGTATTTTGGTGCAAATGGGTAATGATGATCGATATTGGAAAGGGTTTGCCTGTGATAGTGGTACACCTGATGCGGCTAATATTGATGGTGTAACTAAATATGGTGGCATTATTATGCGTTATGTTATCTATGATGAGGATGAGCATAGAACAACAAAA
>JALVDG010000386.1 GCA_027009095.1 Thiotrichaceae bacterium | reverse complement strand
ACCAGGTAAAACTCGACACACCTTGCCTTTATAAATATTGCCAACAATACTTTCGTTATCCGTTCTTTCGATATGTATTTCTTGCAAGACCCCATTTTCTAATATTGCTACACGGGATTCTTGAGGAGTCACATTCATTAAAATTTCAACACTCATTAATCACCACTCCTCTCATTATTATTCGTACTAGAAAGACACAATGAATTGAAAATTTTATTATGACCATCTATTTAATTAAACTACACGATAATGATGGATGATGATATAGCTAAGCTGCTATAGAGTGCTTAAAAGACGATCAACATCATAAAGTGGTAAACCCATTATCCCAGAATAAGAACCTTCAATATGCTTTACAAAAATAGCCCCTTTTCCCTGTATCGCATAAGCTCCCGCTTTATCTTGTGGCTCTCCTGTTTCCCAGTAAGTTTGTATTTGCTCATCTGTTATTGAGCAAAATGTCACTTTATTTGTATTTAATGCTGTTTTTAGCTTGCCTTGATGCATTATCGCAATGGCGGTCATAATCGTATGAGTGGTGCCTGATATACTCCGCAACATAGAGCGAGCATGTTCAAAATTACGTGGTTTTACCAAGATATTGTCATCTAACAAACCCAAGGTATCAGCACCCAATATAGGTAGATCTGTTTCTAATTGCTGATAAGCTGCTTGTGCTTTTTCTACCGCTAACCGTTGTACTAATGTTTTAGCTGATTCACCCTGATGAGGGCTTTCGTCAATATCAACAGGATAGCTTTGATAAGCAATATCAATTTGCTCCAATAATGCCCTTCGACGCGGAGAAGCCGATGCCAATATAATCATCAAAGATTACCAAGTCACTAATAGGCTATCTAGCACAGGCTTGGTTTCGGGCATTCTACCGCGCCAAATAGCGTAAGATTCTGCTGCTTGCTCCACTAACATTCCTAGACCATTAAGCACAAGTGATGCGCCATTGTCTTCACTCCAGTATTCAAAGGAGGTTGGGCGACCGCCATACATCATGTCGTAACAAACACTTTCCTCATATAAGCAAGACTCTGGCAATGGCGGCATAATACCTTGTAAGCTAGCGGCTGTTGCATTGATAATAATATCAAAACGCCCCTGATCGCGGAGATCATTAAAACTGCCCCCTGTTATGTCACCCAAATCATTAAACTCTGCTGCTAAAGCAGTGGCTCGCTCAGGCGTTCGATTAGCAATCACTAAACACGCTGGACTCTCTTCCATTAGAGGTTGAACCACACCTTTTCCTGCGCCCCCTGCCCCCATCAATAAAATACGTTTGTCTGTTAAAGACACTTTATGGTTGACTTTAAAATCACGAATTAAACCAATTCCATCGGTATTTGCACCAAAAATAGAGCCATCATCTTTAAATACTAATGTATTGACCGCACCTGCTCGCTGGGCATACTTACTGAGCTCATCTGCCAACTCCCATGCCTGTTCTTTAAAGGGCACTGTCACATTCAAACCTTTACCACCCTCTTGCTGAAATTTTTTAACTGTTTCAACAAACTCATCTAAAGGACCTAAGATGGTGTCGTAACTCATTGCATCATCAGTTTGTTGAGCAAACATACCGTGAATTATAGGAGATTTACTATGCTCTATCGGGTTACCAATAACCGCATATTTTTCGATAATAACTTTGGACATTTCGGATTTCCTTGGATAGGTAGGGTTTGAAGTTGAGTAACTATTCACCTTTATCCGTGACTTCAATACCGATAAAAATTTATAAAGTTTTAGCTTCATCCTTAGATTAAGTGGTTATTTTTAACCTATTATGAATCAATAGCTTATTCAGTGTACTGTAGTGAAGCCACGGATTTAGGTATTCAACTTGCGTCTTATTTTATTCGAGTTCAATACAAGTAAAAAAATTGGGCAAAATAAAGCGCAATCTAAGCAGTCACTGTACTAGTACTCCTAATTATATATCTGATGTTACGCAGTCATCTATTCAAATATCAGTGAAAGTTTTCGTAGTCCTTTTGAGTTTAGATTTTTTTACTCTCTTTCTTAAACTAGTAATATTACATGATACCAGCCATTAACTACCTTGTGCTCTCCAAAAAACTTTTGGTAGCTCATTGCTTATATTAACCTTACCGCCACTTGTTGCTTTATTAACAAAAGAGGATTTGTTTTTTCCTGCTCGAATTGAGAAGGTTTGTCCACAATCATTTTTACTACACGCTTTACCTTTGGAAGAGCGTATTTTATTAAAAAATATTTGTGGTGTAGATATAATTTCTTCATTAGAAGTCTTAATAGATACTTCATTGCCTGGTGAGCTTGAATCAAAATCAATAACCGCATGACCTCTTAATAAGTCCAACACATAAGCTCTTGATTGAAAATTAGTTTTTACATCACAACTACCTGCTGTTGCTCCTGTTGTTGAGCTTGTTTTACCAAAACTTGAAAATGCCACTCTATTCATAAAAGTTACTGCTGGTGATAATATTTTCTCATGCTGAGTTGCGGTAAGGTCTAAATACCAACCGTAATAAGCGGCGTCCAATAAATTAAGCTTTTTATCAACGGGAGCTTTTACTAAATTAACACCACTGTCTTTTTCGATGGTTTTAAAGTTGGAGTCTGGGGTATTTAAAACGTACTTATCTCTTAACACGTAAAAACGATCCGTTATATTCTCATTTAATGGATGTGAGCGATATCCACTACCCATTGCTATAGTTAAGTAAAGACTTCCATAATTTTTAAAGAAAGCAACATCAGGCTCGTAGAAGAATTTACGTAAATCTTTACCGCTTCCTCCTAGCTCTGCTAATTTATGTAGCGTTGCTTTAGAAACATCATGTAAATCGCCCTTGGGAATAAAATCTCCAGCATTTAAGTCTACACGCCAAACATTCCCCCCCATATCACCAAAATACAAGCGATCAACCGAGCCATTTCTATCCATATCTAGCGCGCTAATCGTGCTTGGTACGGAATACTTCATATCTTCGGTAATATTAAGATTATCAGCGCGCCAAATAAGTGCACCTGTTTCTGCATTAACAATATAGACACTCGTTCCTTTATTACTCGTTGATGCAGCAGGACGTAATGAAATATCTTCTTCATCAATGCGAGTATTGTAACCACCACCAAAAATAAGGACGGGACGTAAGTCCTTATTCTTACCATAACGCAAACGAGCTAGCACGGGCTTAGACCATGTTTGACCTAATTCACTAAAATCACTCTGGCTAGGATCAATTCTCCAGAGAAGCTTAGGGTCTTTGGTAGGATCAGATACATCTAAAGCATAATAGGCTCTTCCTCCTCGACGAAGACCAAAAAAGAGATACACTTTTTCTCCTGTATCGACCTTTGCGTTGTGATTTGTATCTTGTACCCAAACAGTAATTTCACCATCGACACCTGAGAGATGCTTGTCTTTTGAGTTATTGTTATACTGAACGATAATATTTTTCAGTAATGTTTCTGGCATAAAAGCGAATTTTTCTTCTCCTGTATCCGCATCAAAAGAATGTAAATAACCTTCGTTTGTGCCAACAAACACGCGCTTTTCACTCGCATAAGAAACCACGACAGGCTTGCTGTGTACAATATCCCCCATATGATGACGCGCTGTTTTTCCATCTGATTCATAACCACGAATAAAACTTAATAACTTATCTTGAAAAGCATCACTCATTGAGCCATCACCTAACATGACTTTAGTCACACTGGGTTTACTCAGTTGATTTAATACATTTCCAGAACCTGCCGTAATAGAAACAGAGGCGTCCGTTAGTAAATTACGTTTAGCAGGGTCTAATAAACTGGCAGCCCCCCCACCTTCAACAGCATGATCTGGCACTGTTTTTGCCCATTCGTCTTGAGCATCTGCGCGTAATACACCTGTCGCGCTGGTTGCTGCAATTTTTAACTTATCAACAATTTCCCCATCTTTAAGTGTGAACTTCTTTAAATTACCACTCCACAAAGGACCACGTTTTGTAGTGAAAAGAGGAAGGTAAACTTCATTTTGGTGCTCAAGCATATTTGAGGGATCGACAACAAAAGTTGGGGTAGCGAATGCCCTTGCTTTTTTTCCAACGCTCGCTATCGCGCTTTTAAAAGACTCAACAAGCGCATCACCATCTTTTGCATCATAAAATTGACCACCTCCTTTTTTAGCGATAGTCGCTAAATACTTAGCGGCTTCGGCATTAGCATTTAGAGCAAAACCAATGGTTGATGTTTCAATAGTTTGTTTCCCTGTCAGTGGCGACTGGTCTTCATTATGTAAATAGCTAACAAGTTCTGGTCCACAACGCCCCGCATAATTGACATCGATAGGAGTTGCTGATGAGTCACCATTATTTTTACAGTTATTACTATATTTACTTGGGATAAGGTTAGTCACTCTGTTAGCACTTTTATTGAGCGTTGGTCGTCCATCGGTCATCAAGATAAGTGTATTACTCTGACATTCATCTTTTATCGGAGAGATATATACTGGATTTCCTGTGAGTACACTAGCGCCTGGCTTCATCGTACAAACTTCTTTTTTACATTCAGTGTAAGCATTATAAGATACTTCACACTCAAAATAGTTATCATCCACACAGACATTTACAGGTTTTTTGCACTTACCAAATTCGTCATATTGATTACTTGGACAAGTATCAGAACAGTCTTGATTAGGAATAAATTTACAATTGCTGTAATTAGGATCAAGCTCACACTCTGCTGCGGTACTTTTCCAGCATTCATCTATATATGAACCCGCTGGATAATCCGTGCAATCACTCGGGCTATCACAAGCTAACCCCGAGCTTCCTCCACATGTTTTGAATGAACAAACAGGTGATAGCGCCCCTGGCGTTAGTGTCATTTCACCAGTATAACTTGATGGGTGAGCGGCACGATGGTCTGTTGCTAAATATCGACCATAGTCTACTTTCTCCCCTTTAAAGTATAAAGCAGCCTCATACAATGCATCGACTATCGGTGTTCCACCATTACTAGCCTGCCAAGTACTTGCGGCTAATCGCATATATTCTTTCGCACTTATCTCTGTTGGGCTTGCCTTTTGTTTTGTTGTTTTCTTTGCTCCCGCTATTCCGTTAATTTTTTTGTATATCCAGCTATCTTTTTTTGTGGCAAGCCAATTATATTTAGTGTTTAAAGAGCTCCAGTTATTTTTGATAGAAAGATACATTGCACTATCATCTATATTTGGATCAAATTTAGGATTCTGTATTAATGCTCCTTCAGAGTGAAAGTTTGCATCCTCCACGGGAAAAGTAGGTCCATGAGCTACACTATCAGCAGCACTATTGATACCTGAGAAACTCATTAGTCCAATATTTATATCTTTTAGATCTGGATCAGATAATACATTATCTAAGGCTAACTTCATTACTGCTAATCGTTCAATTGATGGGTCTGCCGCTTTATTTTCTGAATATAAATCCCACAACATACTGCCAGAAAGATCTAATATAAACATAATATTTGCATTAGCAGGAAGCGGTAAGTCTTTATAAATCTCTGTATCTTCTGCCTTCGCTACGAAAGTCACTGTTAGCAAAAAGAAAACAGCTAAGAAACCATTAAGTATTTTTTTCATCATTTTATTTTATTTTTTAAGTGCTTTTAAAAAACCAAGTTATTGTAATTATGGCAAGAGAGAGATTTTTAGACATTCATCATCATAACAACTAAAACATGAATGATTTATGAATAAAAAAACTCTAAAAATGTTTGGTTTTTATCACTTGTTTATGTTTTTACAAATACTTCAATTTTAGTTTGATGGAGTAGTAGAGCTGATAACATTCGCTACTAAAGCCGTTCCAAATAAAATAATAATGATTGCTATCTACATTCTTGCTGTGACAAGTACTCCAACAGTCGCTCACATAAAAATAAAGGAGTTACCCCAAATTGCCGCTAAGAGTATGAGCAATGAAGCATCGGATAACTTCATAGAATGAGCATCAAAATAGTTTCTTCCAATGATCGTTGCCTGATATTTTTTCAATCGCCATCATGCGTTCATGATGTGCTGCCAATTCTTCCTCATTGGCTTTAATCACTTTAAAGGCACTTAAATCAGCAGTAATAGGACGTATATCGCTTGTACTTGTTCCTTCCTCAGCTTCTTCTTGGACGTTCATTAAAGATAAAGTGACTTGCCCACCTGTCATCGCAAGATAAACATCACCGAGTATTTGCGAGTCAAGTAGTGCACCGTGTAACTGGCGATGTTCATTGCTAATATCATAACGTTTACAAAGAGCATCTAGGCTATTACGTTGCCCAGGATGTAAATCTCGCGCCATGACTAAGGAGTCGGTAATCGTGCAAATTTCATCAAGCGGAGGCTGATTCCTCCCTGTTTTTTGATTAAATAATCCTATCTCATAATTAAGAAAGCCAATATCAAAAGGTGCATTGTGAATAATCAACTCCGCTCCTTTTACATAGTCAATAAAATCTTGAGCAATTTCTTCAAAACGTGGCTTATCGGCAAGAAATTCGGGGGTAATACCGTGAACGGCTAAAGCTTCTGCGTCTATTTCGCGATCTGGTTGGATATATTGATGATAATCATTGCCCGTCATTTTGCGGTCGATCATTTCAACACAGCCTATTTCTATAATGCGATGCCCGTCACGTGTTTCTAAACCTGTTGTTTCGGTATCAAGAAGGATTTGTCGACTCACTCCTGACCTCCTTTTTCATCCATTGCTCTATTCGCTAAGGCATCTACTCGGTCATTTTCCGCATGTCCACTGTGTCCTTTTACCCAGCGCCAATCTATTTGATGCCGTTGTGTGGCATTATCTAAACGTTGCCAAAGATCTTGGTTTTTTACTGGTTTTTTTGCTGCTGTCTTCCAGCCTCGTTTTTTCCAGTTTTCCATCCACTGACTGATACCTTGTCGCACATATTGGGAATCAGTGCTTAATATCACATTACATGGTTGATCAAGAGTCTCTAAACCTTTAATTGCAGCCATTAACTCCATACGATTATTGGTTGTTTCATTATCGTATCCATAGAGTTCTTTTTCGTTTTTACCATAACGCAATAGTACTCCCCATCCACCTGGTCCTGGGTTTCCGCGACAACCACCATCGGTAAATATCTCTACTGTTTTTTTATTATCCATTTAAATAGGTATCTTAATTAGAAAAATGAGTGCGTCGTACACGTTGAGCCGTACGATTGAGTGCAACTTTGCCACCTGTGATTAAAATTGGAGCTTTCCATACCTTTTTATGTGGTCTCATGGCAACAACCTGTTTTTTAGCATGAATAATGTAAAGGCTACCTAAGAGCGGCCATAATTTTTCCCCCCACTTTTCCATCCATGCCATATTTTTAAATATTTTTTCATTGCGTACATTGGGACGAAATCCAATGTAATTAACATCTAAGGTTTCAAAACCTAGCAAAGAAAACCAATCCCTTACATGGGATGCACTGCGTTTTTTATAGTGCTTATTTTTTTTATTGGATGCTTTCAAAAAGCGTTTTGCACCCGTAAAAGTATAGGGATTAAAGCCAATTAAAATGCAATG
>JALVDG010000385.1 GCA_027009095.1 Thiotrichaceae bacterium | reverse complement strand
TATTATACCCACCTCTTTAAGGAAGGCACTCTTAAAAGGTGATTACTCAACCATCGTTTAAATACAGCCAAACATTGGTAATATTTAAACATTGATTATGGAGAACAAGATGCCTAAGATGAAAACTAATCGCGGTGCTGCAAAGCGTTTCCGCAAGCGTGCTAATGGTACGTTCAAGTGCAAGCAGTCTCACCTGCGTCATATCCTTACTAAGAAGAGCAGCAAGCGTAAGCGTCATCTACGCACTGGCGATGTTATCGAAAAAGTTGATACACCAATGGTTCGTCGCATGTTGCCATACGTTTAACACGTATTATTTAAAAATTAGTTAAATATTAAGGATTATAGAAAATGGCTAGAGTAAAGCGTGGTGTTACAGCACGAGCTAAGCACAAAAAAGTATTAAAAAAAGCTAAAGGTTATTATGGCGCACGGAGTCGTGTATTTCGTGTTGCCACACAGGCAGTGACCAAAGCAGGTCAATATGCATATCGTGACCGTCGTCAAAAGAAACGTCAATTCCGTCGTTTGTGGATCGTGCGTATTAACGCAGCAGCAAGAATGTTTGATATGTCTTACAGCCGTTTTATGAACGGTTTAAACAAAGCTGAGATCGAAGTTGATCGTAAAATGCTGGCTGATCTAGCAGTACATGATATTGATGCTTTTGGAAAGTTAGCTGAGAAGGCAAAAGCCGCCCTAGCTTAATTGACCAACAAGATCAATTAGATAAAAAAGTATTTCGGTACTTTTAAAAAAGGGGAAAGGCTTATGCCTTTCCCCTTTTTTTATTGAAAAAAATTAAGTAACTACTTCAGGATGGAGACACACCGTGACACAACTGGTAGAACTAATGGAAGAAGCTCACAAAGAGCTTTCCGCAGCGGCTAGCCTCGTAGCATTAGACGAGGTACGCGTCCACTATCTAGGCAAAAAAGGATTAATAACAGGGCAGTTAAAACAGCTCGGAAAATTACCGCCTGAAGAGCGTCGCGCAGCAGGTCAAGAAATCAACCGTGCCAAGCAATCACTACAACTTGCAATAGATGCACGCAAAACTAGCTTGCAAGAAGAAGCACTGAATGCACGCCTACAAGACGAAAAAATCGACATCACCCTACCAGGTCGAAAAATGGATACGGGTAGTTTGCATCCTGTTACACGCACCACTAAGCGCATCCAAGAAATATTCATGCAGCTTGGTTTTAATGTAGAAGAAGGTCCTGAAATTGAAGATGATTACCATAACTTCACGGCACTCAATATTCCTGATCATCACCCTTCTCGTGCATCGCATGATACCTTTTATTTTGGTGATGGCTCGCTACTAAGAACACATACTTCTCCTGTACAAATTCGTACGATGGAGAACAAACAACCACCTTTGCGCATTATCGCCCCAGGTCGTGTATACCGTTGTGACTCCGATGTAACACACAGCCCAATGTTCCACCAAGTTGAAGGACTAATGGTTGATAAAGATGTCACGTTTGCCGACCTCAAAGGTATTTTAGATGCATTCTTTAAAGCCTTTTTTGAAGATGACAACTTTAAAACACGTTTTCGCCCACACTACTTCCCTTTTACAGAGCCTTCAGCAGAAACTGATATTCAATGCGTTTTATGTGATGGTGATGGCTGTAAAGTCTGCGGACACACTGGCTGGATAGAGGTAATGGGTTGCGGCATGGTTAACCCTGAAGTCTTCCGCCACGTTGGAATTGATCCTGATGTATACACAGGCTTTGCCTTTGGTTTCGGCATAGATCGCCTTGCCATGTTACGTTACGGCATCGATGACTTACGCAAGTTATTCGACAATGATATACGTTTTCTCAAGCAATTCGCATAGGGAGTAGAAC
>JALVDG010000384.1 GCA_027009095.1 Thiotrichaceae bacterium | reverse complement strand
CCCATTCTCTCGGGTAAAGCGCAGGAGGAAGCGGTTAGCTGGGTCGCCTTTTCTTTGCTTACTTTCTTTTGGCGACGCAAAAGAAAGTAAGTCGTAGCCCTTGGAAGAAACAAGCAAAAGAACCTAAATTCAAAAGGGCTACGAAAACCTTCACTGATATTCCAAAGAGTGACTGCGTAACATCATTTTTTAAATAGTGTTGGCCATATTTCATCGACACGTTTTTTTACATCCTCATCCATTACAATAGGCACACCCCATTCGCGGGTGGTTTCGCCTTCCCATTTATTGGTTGCATCAAAGCCCATTTTGGAGCCTAAGCCTGATACTGGTGAGGCAAAATCAAGATAATCAATGGGTGTATTTTCAATAATGGTTGTATCCCTTCCTGGATCCATGCGAGTTGTCATTGCCCATATTACGTCTTTCCAGTCACGCGCATTGACATCATCGTCAACAACTATCACAAATTTTGTATACATAAACTGACGTAAAAATGACCATACTCCGAGCATTACTCGCTTAGCATGTCCTGGATATTGTTTTTTCATGCTAACGACTGCCATACGATAAGAGCAGCCTTCGGGAGGCAGGTAGAAGTCAATAATCTCTGGAAATTGTTTTTGTAGTATGGGAATAAACACTTCGTTTAAGGCAACACCCAAAATAGCAGGTTCATCAGGTGGACGACCTGTGTAGGTGCTGTGATAAATGGGGTCTTTGCGATGGGTGATACGTTCGATGGTAAAAACAGGAAAATTATCGACTTCGTTGTAATATCCTGTGTGATCACCATAAGGTCCTTCTGGTGCAATATCGTCGGGATAAATATAACCTTCGAGCACATATTCGGCGGATGCAGGTACTTGCAAGTCGATATTTTTATCGAGGCAATTAACAACCTCGGTGCGGGAGCCGCGTAATAATCCTGCAAAAGCGTATTCAGATAAAGAATCAGGTATTGGCGTAACAGCGGCTAGAATGGTGGCAGGGTCTGCACCTAATGCAACTGCGATAGGGAAAGGCTCACCAGGGTGTGCTTGTTGCCATTCTCTAAAGTCTAATGCGCCGCCTCGATGTGATAACCAGCGCATAATGACACGGTTTTTACCGATAACTTGCTGACGGTAGATACCTAAATTTTGGCGTTTTTGATTAGGGCCTTTGGTAACGACTAAACCCCATGTGATAAGGGGAGCGACATCACCAGGCCAGCAGGTTTGCACGGGGATATTGGCAAGATCAATGTCTTCTTTTTCGATAACAACGTGTTGGCAATTGGCACGTTTGATTTTTTTGGGTGCCATATCCAATACTTTGCGAAACACAGGAAGGGAGTTCCAAGCATCCTTCATGCCTTTTGGTGGTTCTGGCTGTTTGAGCATGGCGAGTAGACGACCAACTTCACGCAAAGCCTCGACAGAATCTTCTCCCATACCCATTGCGACCCGCTTAGGTGTGCCAAAGAGATTGGCAAGTACAGGGATGGAGTGCCCCTTAATATTTTCAAAAAGTAAAGCAGGACCTTCTGCACGAAGTACACGATCACAAATTTCAGTCATTTCGAGATAAGGATCAACTTCGACGGTGATGCGCTTTAACTCACCTTGTTGTTCGAGTTGGGCAATAAAGTCGCGTAGGTCTTTATATTTCATTACAGTTTATCGTCTTCGGTTTTATTGTTAAATTCTATCTATAGTAACAAATAATGTGAGGTAACTACTCAGCTTGCACTCTATTTTGCCCGATTTCTACATTAAAAGTGCTTATGTTACGCAGTCACTCTTTAGAATATTAGTGAAGGTTTTCGTAGCCCTTTTAAATTTAGGTTCTTTTGTTCTATTCCACAAAGGGCTACGACTT
>JALVDG010000383.1 GCA_027009095.1 Thiotrichaceae bacterium | reverse complement strand
ATACCTTCAGTTATATACCTTCAGTTATATACTTGGGGAGTCCCAAACTACTCGTTGCCCATTATCATAATCATTGTCTGACTGACAGCCTGCGGGATAGTGTTTATTAGGATTTAAGAAACGCCTGACTATATTTTTTGCACATGGAACATTATATAAAACGGCATGTCCTGAAGCTTTAAACTCATAATATTCACTATGTGGTAGACGTTTAGCGACTGATTTACTCCATTCTGGAGGAGTTGCACTATCTAGCTGTCCTGCCAAAATAAGGGTTGGTTTGTCAGTAACAACTGCCTTATGAAACGTATCATCTACCTCTTTATTACCCCATATACGACAAAAATCATCCTTTGCTGCCGATAATTGCCAACGTTTAAGTACAGGATAGCTCTGGTATCTTAATTTTATATTATTGATATAAAGTTGCTGGCTTTTGATCTCATTTTCATTACATTCAATTTCCATATAAACAGGGTTACTAAAACTTTTATCGAGTATCATATCTAAAGAGTTTTGTGCCAAGTACTCAACAACCTCAAGGTTTCCATGATAAATCGTATGTATTGCATTAGGAACTGCTATCACATTACTTATGTTATAACCTGTATCATAAAGTAATGAGAAAAAACGTGATGGTGTTAAAACCATATCAACTTTTTTCTCATCAGTTTTCAGATGTAAAGTAACAGGGTTTACTTGCAAACGCTGTAATACAACACGCAGTTTTTGTTGCAAATTTGAGTATACTAAAGCACAGGTCGGCTCGTTATCACAAGCCTTTAATATACGATACACTGCATCTAGATAAAGGTCGGGCATGGTTTCTTCGCCATCTATCTCTTGTGGATAAATAGAATCTAAAACCAAAGATTTAGCACTATCGGGGTAAAGACGTACTACTTCTAATGCTAAGCGCGTACCATACGATGTACCATATAAATGCCAAGAATCAATATTCAATAAACGAGCTAGGTCGGCAATATCATCAGCATTTCTACGTGTTCCTAAATGGTGCAAAGCGGTAAGTTTTTGCTTATTTTTAGATAACTGCTGATGACAATTATCTAACAGTTGATAAGCTAGGCTTGCTTCTTCCTCTGGCTGTAAATTCTTAGATAATATTTCTAGCGTATCTTGAAAATAATTATCACAATGCAGCGCAGGTTCACTTAAGCCTGTTCCTCTTGAGTCATACAAAACAATATCGTGTTGCCAATCATTGTCTCTAATATGTGGTAGCCAAAAAGAATTTATAGATTCTTCATCTAACCATGCCGAAGCTCCTGGACCTCCTGAAATATTAAGAACAGGATGCTTGCTATTACTCCAAAGAGAATCTCTAATAATAACAACAGGTAAACGAAAAAAAGATTGCCCCTGCTCTTTTCTTGTTGTCATGTAGCCACATTCGATGCGTTGCATTTTAAAACCAAACAACCATGCATAGGGCTTATAGCCATCAGGAAAAGAAGATACATTAAACCAACAGTCAGTTACTTCAAAATGTGCGCCATTGGCTAACTCAGCATTTTTTATTTTTAAGGAATAGCGATAGGCTACCATTACGAATAACAGTAAAAAAAATAGCGCGATACTAGAGTAGAGTAATCTCCTCATCCAACAAATAAGAAGATATAATGATCACAAAGCATATTTATTTTCCAATAATTGAAATACTGTAAACAAGCCCATTGCCTCTCCGCCGACAGGACGACCTGCACGATGACGGTTATTCCAAGCCATTATATCAAAATGCGCCCATGGTGTCTTTTTATCGACAAATTCATTAAGATACAAAGCGGCTATAATTGCACCTCCATAACTTTGTGAGGGGCTATTTAGCAAGTCTGCAATATCACTATCTAAATAACTACGATAAGGTTTATGCATAGGCAATTGCCAAACCACCTCTTCCGCTTCTTCGGATGCCTGATTTATTTCAGCCACTAATGATTGATTATTACTAAAGAAAGCAGGAATTTCTGTTCCTACAGCAACTCGTGCCGCACCTGTTAACGTGGCAAAGTCAATAAGCAAATCTGGTTTTTTTTCTCCTGCCTTGGTCAATGCATCACATAAAACCAAGCGTCCTTCTGCATCGGTATTATCAATTTCTACCGTTTTTCCTGAACGAGTATTTAGTATATCCCCAGGTCGAAAAGCATCGCTAGAAATAGCATTATCAGCCGCAGAAATAAAGACCTCTAAACGTATAGGTAAATTTAAAGACATAATAAGACGCGCTAAACCTAAAACATGAGCTGCACCACCCATGTCTTTTTTCATATAGCGCATAAATTGTGATGGCTTTATATTCAAACCACCTGTATCAAAACAAATGCCTTTACCCACTAAACTCACTTTCGGGTTCGATTTATCGCCCCATTGTAAGCGAATTAAACGTGGAGAGTGCTCACTGGCACGTCCAACGGCATGAATACATGGATAATTTTTCCGAAGTAAACTTTTACCTTTTATTTGTTTAAAATCAGCATTAAAAGTATCACACAAGGTCTTTGTGGCTTCTGCCAAGTCTCGTGGCATCATATCTACTGCGGGTACATTGATTAGATCACGAGTTAGCCCTACAGCTTCTACAAAAGCAATGACACGATCTAAATCAGTTTTCACAAATAAACGTGGATTTACTCGTGTGACTTCTTTATAACGATCGAATTTATAACAAGCCAAGCCCCAACCTATTGCTGCCTGTTGTTGTTGCTCATTACTCCAGTCAGTTTCGAGGTAATAATTTCCCTCTGGAAGGTTTTCTGCTAACCCTGCCAAAACCCAGCGGTATTCGACCTCTTTATCAAGTGCAAATAAAACACTTGCTATACTCCCCTTATCATTAGGAATCAGGCAGAATGTGGATGGCTTTGCTTTAAAACCTGATTGCTTTACCCAGTGCTGTATTGTTTCGGGTTGTTGTGACAAATAATCACTCAATTTTTTTTTACTGCAAGGGATGAGTGGAATCGTTGTATCGTCTAGATCACTTAAAAACATTTTATTCCTTTTATTTATTACCTGAATCCGTGACTTCAATGCGGATAACAGGGGATAAGATATTGGTTTAGCACGGGATTTTAAAAAATCTTAGCTTCACCCTTAGGTTAAGCGGGTATTTTTTAAACCCGTGATGAATCAATAGCTTATTCACTGTGCCGTAGTAAAGTCACTGATTCAGGTATTATCTTTTGGTGTTTATAAACTCATTGCGGGAGCATAAAGCAACGATGTTATTTCATCAAAATCAGGATGATTATTTGCAATCATTCCCGAGCGTATGAGTAGATCAATATTAACTAGATTACAGTTCTGCTTGAAATGATCAGTTGTATCAATTATCTCTGCCATTTCTTCTAAAGACATTAAGACAAAACTATCTACTTCACCATCAGTATTCTCTGGCGTAAAGTCTTCAGGCAGCCACAAGTCATAATTAAACAGTGTATCCATACTGATACCACGACTTGATTCGGTGCAATAATGCAAACGACCACGTTCTTGCGCTTGGCTTGCCAGCTCTTCGGGAATAGCGGCTTCTTCTGCGGATTCTTTAATAACATTTTCCATCAAACTTATTCCAATGCCTTGCCCGCCTGCCACCATCTGATCTAATTTACCCGGCCAGAATGGTTTGTCTTTTGCACGAACCGCCACCCAACAATAAATTCCATCGGACTTTTTAACTAAACCATTAATATGAATACCATAGCCCCGAATACCAAGAAAAGAGGTAGCAGCACGTTCAACTGCCATTCTTGGCTCTTCTTCAAAAGTATGAGATACGGCATACAACTCATCAACCCATGTATCGATAACACCTTCTTCGTGCAATGTCTCTAATATTGGTTTAACTGCTTGTGTACGCTCATCAAACGTCTTTAGCTCTGGGTTAAGAATTAATTGATTATTCGTCACTGTAAAAATATCAGACCAACGCTTTAATTGCTCCGCAAAACTGCGGTCAGTCAAGCCCATTACCTCATCTGCAATGATAAAGTCTAAGAATTTACTACGATCATATTGATGGCATTCTTGAATCCGTTCTAAATAACTCATCTTTATGCACCTACCTTTCTTAGCACTTTATCTAGCCATTTAGTTGGTAGTAGGCGTTTTAATGTGCCAAATAAGTAGGTTGGAAAAGTAACGTAATAACGAGCTTTAGGTCGCGGACTTTCTAAGGCATGGATGACTTTCTTCAACACTGCATCAGCAGGTAATGTAAAAGGGACTGCTGGCCCTTCTTTTTCTAATCGCTTAATCGTTTTTTTGTAATGATCTCGATGTGCACTGCTTTCAATATTAATATTTTCTTTTAGTTTAATCAGACTGTTCTCACGAAACTTACTTTCTATGGGACCAGGTTCGATAAGTGAAATTTCGATACCTGTATCATGTAATTCCATACGCAACGTATCAGCAAAGCCTTCTATTGCATATTTACTTGCATTATACGCCCCTCGATATGGCAAAGAGACCAGCCCTAAAACAGAACTATTAAAAATAATACGCCCACGATTATTTTGTCGCATCATTACAATTAAACGATTATTTAGCTCCATCCAACCAAATACATTCGCTGCAAATTGCTTTTCCATTGTCTCGCGGGATAAATCTTCTACCGCTCCTGCCTGACCGTAAGCACCATTATGAAATACCGCATAAAGTTCGCAACCAATCAGTAACATCAACTCATTTGCTAAATCTTGTACACTTTCTGAATCTGCATAATCCAAATATAAACATTTAAGCCCTTCTTTTGTTAAGCGCTCAACATCTTCTTGTTTACGCGCAGTCGCATAAACATTATAACCTCGTTCTTTTAATCCCTTGGCAACGCAGTAACCTATACCGCTAGAACATCCCGTAACAAGAACTGTATGCATATATATCCTATATAAATGATTATTTAATACTGTTATCCTATCAGAAAAGTATATTTAATTTCGTCTTGCCTCACGAAAAAAATAATCTTTAAAAAATTTGCTAACAAAGTGCTATCATTCTTGTCATAAAAAATATAACTATTCAATATAGTTAAGTTAGTTTGAGGTTCAAAACAAAAGAGCAAAGTTTATCTGCATACAATGAGCACTTTTGATGCAGAAATTGGGTATAGATAGGTGCTGATTTAGTATAAGTAATTACAAGAAAATAAGGATTACAGGGTCTCATATACAATATGTTAATTAAACTAAGAAAATACTTAATCACAGGATTACTGATATGGGTTCCGTTGGGCGTCACCATATTAGTGATTAAATTATTAGTCGATATGCTCGACAAAACACTGCTACTGCTTCCTCATGCATGGCGACCTGCCACATTACTTGGTTTTGATATTCCAGGGCTTGGCATTATTCTTAGCACCCTGTTTGTTTTTATTACGGGCTTTTTAATCACTAATCTTGCAGGTAAAAAATTCATCTCTTGGGGCGAAAGTTTACTCGACAGGATCCCCTTGGTTAGAAGTATTTATTCGGCCTTAAAACAAGTCACAGAGACTATTTTATCTCCTGATAAAAACTCCTTCCGCCAAGTCGTTTTAATCGAGTATCCACGCAAAGATATCTGGATTATTGGCTTTCAAACCAGCAATAGTCCTGAAGAATTTAATCAATTAAGTGGTGAAAAACTTATCACCATTTTTGTCCCGACAACTCCTAATCCAACTTCTGGATTTATTATTATGGTGCCTGAAAAGGATACTAAAAAGTTGGATATGGATGTCGAGGATGCACTTAAAATGGTGATTTCTCTAGGTGTCGTTACACCCACCCACAAGAAAACAGTTCTAGAAGACAGTCTATTGGGCTAGTACTACAGCAAGTTTGGTTTGACAGGACACATGCCGATACTTTGGACTGGCTAGGGTAGTTTAATGGCTCTGCAACAGCCTGTCATTTTCTCACCATTATGCGTCATAGTAGCACTGTAAGGTAGCTTCAGCTTACTTAAAGTGTCATCACATTTTGCATAAGCGAAACGAATATCTAAATCGAGTTTATCTGCACCATACGCACCTTTTAAATGCGTTCTCTTCGCAGTATTCCACTTGTTCTTTATTTGCTTTTTATAAGTAATAGGCAACTTGACTTTATAGTTTCCTTTATACATTTTTAACATTTCAGGATGTACTTCAACTTTCCAGAACGGACTACGATCCCCGCAACTTAATATCCATTGATTGCGTCCTGCCTCTTTAAAAACAGGTCTTTTAGTCTTCTTAACAACGGGAGGAACTTGAGGAGAAGTAGATTTTTTTTGCACAGGCTTAGCAACTATTTCTTTTTCCTTGATACTTTTTTCTGAAGACACAGGGCTCATTAATCTTAAATAATGTTTGCTCACCCAACCTTGCTTGCCTTGCCAAGCAACCTTCACCCAAATCGTTTTACCAATCGTAACTTGTGTACCAATCTGACTAATCATTTTGCCATCAGCGGGGATTTTCGTGACTACTTTGCTAGACACACCTGGAGCTGAACGCAAATTGAGAGTATCCCAACTTTTAACTGCTACAACTTGGTACAAAGGTTTATCTGCAGCCTTAAGAAGTTGTATAGGGATTAACAGAGTCGATAAGCTTATCAACAGAGGGGGGAGTATTTTCATTTATTTCAGTCCTATCCTTAGACGATGAATACTAAAATCAAGTCATTTAAAACTTAAACCACTGAACCTTCGCCCAGTAGTGACCTGATCCACCAGAATTATGTACTGCCAACAATTTTACGCTACTTCCTTGCGGCAAGACTTTAACAATAGGTGGCATACCTTTTTTTGACGGATAACTTTGGCGCACATTACTATACGCTCGAATAGAATAGCGTTGCCCTACTTTAGGCAGCGTTCCTTTAAGTCCAAGCACTTGATTATTTAATTGATCCCACTGACCTTGACTAAACCGTCCAAGATACAACCAACCAGATACCTTTCTACCTGCTACCTGCTTTATTTTGGGCTGAGAAGGCTTTTTGACGAGTGCTTTCTTAACAGATTTATGTGTACCCTTTGGATATCCCATAATAGCATCATAGGCTTCTAATATATCAAGAGAGGAACCGTTATTTACCACAGGCTTGATTTTTGTTTGTACCACTTTTTGTACCACTTTATCAGTCGCTTGCTTTTCTACCGTATGACTCGGCTCTTCTTTTATTGGAGCTACTTTATCATTAGAATATTTGCCTTCAAGTATATCATCAAGTTTAATAACATGAACCACTTCACCTGCCTGCATCTCTTCACTGGGAATAACCGAACTCGCTTTTTTATTATCCCCTTCTGCATTAACTATGGTTGATAGCAATATCAACAATAGTACCCCTCCTTTAAATTGTATTTTCCTAGCTCTCATGAACAATCCTTCGTAATAATACCCCCCTCATACAATCAATATAGAGTTGGATAATTATAAAAATCAGTACTACCTATTAAATCCCTTTGTTTCTGCTAATAACAACAATGGATATCAATAAACATAGTAAATATTTTAAAAAAAACATGAGATAAAATGATATTTAATACAAAAAACCGACATAAAAAAACAAATTCAATGCTTATATACC
>JALVDG010000382.1 GCA_027009095.1 Thiotrichaceae bacterium | reverse complement strand
AATTACTTTTGTATTATTTTTATGCCAAATATCATCATCCAATATTTTATTTCTATGTACAATATTTTCCCATTCATCAGGAGACAGTAATCTACACCTTTTTCCTACTTTATCACTTATCCATTCACAATACTTATTGGCGTCATCCCAACTTACGTTAATAATAGGATAAGTTCCTCTTCTATCATTATAGAAATGAGTATTTTCAGGCTTTATTAGTTTTAAAATATCTTTTTCTTCTTCATAAAATAAATCATACTCTTCAAATGTAACTGGATAAATAGAAACATTTAAAATCTTTCCATCATCCATTTCTACAGGAACTGTTTTTAATATAATAGATTTATTATCTCCTAAATCAATAACCGTTTCTTCTACATTATATTTTTTATTAAAGTTTTTAGTATCATCTAAATAAACTAACTCATTACTATACTTATCAACAATTTTATCAAAAGCTTTTATAGAAAAAAATCTAAGTCTAGTATTATTATCATCTTTTTTTCCAACTCTATCCATTCTAAACTCAATACCTGCTAAAAAAGACTCCTCATTTATATTCTCAAAAACTCCACCACCTGAACAACCATCAATATCAGATTGAGAATAATACTTATCATTTTCTACAATAATTTCATGATTTGAAAGTTTATCAACTACTTTCAATTCAAAATTACGAATTTGTTCTTCTTTTGAGAACTTATCATCTCTTCTATGTTTAGGAAAACCATAAAGAAAATATTTTTGACCATTCTTAGGTTCATCAAGCTTTATTTTAAAAGCACAAGTATTAACTTTTTCAATTTTCAAAATAGCTATATCTATACCACATTCATCTAATTCATATTTACCTAATAGAGACAGCTTAATACTCTCATCATAAGCAACCAATTTTATACTATCTAACGATTTAGATTCTGTACACTTTTTGTTTTCATAATCATGATACAAATTATGTTTTGCAGTTAAAATATATGAGTACTCTTCGGTGTTAGGTGATACAAGTACACCTGTTCCATTTTCAACCTTGACTGAACAATGCCTACACTTTTTTGAAAAACTCATAATTTTAAATCCAATGTTGATTTAGCTTCAAATCGACTATCTTTTATCTCTTCTCCAAAAATATCTTCAGCTAATTCAGGATAGTTAAAATAGAAATTACAGCCTTTCTTTTTCCTCATAATTCTTACTAATGTCTCTTTATGGGGTAGCCCCTTGTGTGTTCCATCAGCCAATAATACAAAATTATCACAATCTATCATATCAAGCAATTCATCAGATGTATTTCCCCTACTTCCATGATGAGAAACTTTTACAAAATCTACCTTTAAAGGTAAGGGGTCTCCTAAACTTATTAAACTTTCACAAATAACACTAGGATGTGAGTCTCCTAAAAAAAGCATCTTCTTTTTATCAATTTCTAAAATAAAAGCTATTGAACTTCCATTGTGTATTGTTGAATCTTCTTTAAACTTATTTTCATCAATATATGCCATTAGCTCATCAATAGTCTTATCATAATCATTTTCGCTACTTGTATATGGATTATTTGGACTTTTTTCCCACTCTTTTAATAACTTTTCTAATTTTACATCAGTAGGTGATAAAATTGTAAACTTAATATCTTCATCTTCTGCTATTTGTCCGACTTTAACCAACTGTTCATTCCATAATCCATATTTAGCAATAATATCCTCAAAATAAATACCTTGTGCCGAACTAGTAAAAGGTGAATCTGAAATATCAAGTTCACACTTATTAGAATTTCCATGATTTGTATCAAAATACTCATTTATAAGTAATCCACCATTAAACCATATCTTTCCAATTTTATCTTTTGCTGTCTCATCTTCTTCAAACCA
>JALVDG010000381.1 GCA_027009095.1 Thiotrichaceae bacterium | reverse complement strand
TATACACTGCAAGTTATTGATTTTAAACGTGCCTGTGGATTATGAGAAGTTACGTTCGCAATTTTGCGAATAAATATAATTCACGAATTTTAAAATTATGTGAATTGTAAGTAGTTGATTTTGCAAGCCACTAATTTAAGTGCGATTGCCCTAAGCCCTATATGACTTATAAATCATAGAAGTTATCTGTATGGATTTCGGATTGATCATGATTTAGAGAAAAATTAATAAGAGTCATCAGCATCCCAAGGATTAATCAATAAAGCCCCTGTATGCTCAAAGTCTTTGATATTACGGGTGACAATATAGAGCCCATATTGTAAAGCGGTTGCTGCGATAAGCCCATCACTAGCAGGCACTATCTTTCCTTGTTTTTGCGCTCTGGCGGTTAACTCCCCCCAAAGATGAGCAGTATTTTTATCCGTTTTAATAATATTGCTAGCATAGCCTTCTTCTAGTCCATTTAACCATAAGCGCAAATTTGTTTTGCGTGCGCCATCATCAAGCAAAGCGATTCCTTTCGATAATTCACCAATGGTTATCATGCTAAGAAACACATCCTCACCTGCAACGTCACTCACGACACGCTTTACTGAGGAATTGCAATTAGGTTTTTGTAATTCTGATTGACACAAGTATTCAAAAGTAATTTCATCACTCAATATCACGCATAGGGGTTTGATCACGGCATATATCTAATCCTTCTAAAGAAGGTGCAGAGGAAAGATACTCCACCATTGATGGCTTGTGACCAATAAGCTGATGATAGTGTTTTTCGGACATTAAAATAACCGTTTCGCCGCGTCGCGTAATACGTTGCAACTTTCCAAGTAATGCCATGCGGACGACTTCACTAAACTTGTTTTTAGCTTCTGCTAATTGCCAATTCATTTTTACACCTCTTAGTTAGACAATCTAGCTATAATAGAATAAAAAACAAGTAGTCAGTATACTGCGTTGTTAAAAATATAATAATCTTATTTATTAAACACTTATGGCGTAAAGTCTGACTATTTCTAGCTCCACTGTAGCAGGGCAGTATTATTATATTTTATTTGTTGCAGACTATAAGCGGTTTTACGCTGAGAGTAATGAGAATAACAATGTACAAGCTGTGCCATTGAAAGTAACAGGAGCTATTAGTAATAAGGGTACTAGTACATCAACCTTAGTTTGATGGATAAGATATTTCTAAATATTATTTGTTATTAGTCGTTTAACCATAAACCGTCCTGCATGTAAGGCTTGTGTTATTTTATCATCAAGCTGTTTTCCATTGATAATATCCACGAGTTTATTGGCACAGTATCCTGCGGTGGTTAGTCCGCGTGATCCTAGTCCTGCCAGTACGAATAGCCCTTGTTGATAGCGGGCTACGGGGTACTCTTTCCAGTGTTTTCCTTGGTGTATATCGTTGTAATCTTCTTTATAGCGTTGTGAGTTTATGAGTGCGCCTGCGTAGGGGAAGCGGTCGGGTGTGGTCATGCGAATGGCAGCATGGCTGCTACTTATTGTACCAAGAGAGTTACTAAATTCTGGTAGATATTGATGGAGTTGTTGCTGATTAATTTTATTCGCCTCTACTGTCATAATCGCTTGATGTTGATGTCGTTCGAAGGTTGCCCCAAAGATATGTTGTCCCTCAATAGCGGGGGTTAAATAGCCTTCATGTCCAATAACGGTTTTTAGTTTGCTTGATGCTTGCGTTGCTTGCGCCTGTGTGGTTTGACCGAGTACAGGCATTATGGGTAATTTTTCGGTCTGGGCGAGTTGGTTTATATCTTTGCCACTGGTGATAATCACAACTTCTGCTGAGGCGATAATCTGCTGATTTTTATCCTGTATCAGCCAATTTTCATCTACTTT
>JALVDG010000380.1 GCA_027009095.1 Thiotrichaceae bacterium | reverse complement strand
TGGATTATTTTAAGTACGGATCACCTATAACGGTGGTTGGAGTACTATCCTTATTTGCTTGAAGACACCTATGTTCCAACACTTTATTATCACACGGTTTAATCTACGAAAAAAAGGCTGGGAGCAAACTCAGGGTAATACAAAAGTATTAACTGATGAGTGGATGGATAATCGCTTAGAACTATTTGAAAAATATTGTTATGCACGTGCTTAGCACAACGTGAAAAAAACTTCACATGGTTAGTTTTTTTTGATGTAACAACCTCAGATAAATACCGTCGAGTCATAACACGATTAGCTAAAGGCTTTCCTGCTTTTACTCCTTTATATATTGAAGGGATGGATGCTTTTTTGCCTGAAATAAAAAACAGCATTCAGCAACGGCTAGATCAGCCCTATTTGATTACAACACGCTTGGATAATGATGATTGTTTAAGTCAAGACTATGTTTTAGAAGTACAAAAGCAATTTTTAAAGCAAGATTTTTTAATGATAGACTTTATGCATGGCTTAACGCTACAGATTGAGCCAGAATTGAAACTAGGAAAACACTTACATTTATATAATCCCTTTGCCAGCTTAATTGAAAGCGCAAATGATTTCGAAACCATTTGGAATCGAAGTCATGGCAGTTGGAGCAAGGTCAAAAATGTTAAATCAGTCCGTTGTCAGCCGCTTTGGTTGTCTATTATTCACAAGGAAAATAAAGAAAATAGATTTCTAGGCTTTGCTAGTGTGAATGAGAAAGCGTTAGATCAGTTTAATATTAGTGCTAGCACAAGGAAAAGTTTAGAAGGTAAGTTTTTACCGTTTGAAGCATGGAGAATAGAGAGCTGGAAAAATCAATTAAAAGTAAGCTATAAAACCTATTTTAAGTTGTTTAAACGTAAAGTCCGTGGTTATTTAAATTTGCTAAAAGACTGACTAACTACTCAGCATAATCGGTAACTACTCAGATTGCTGAAGTATAGTATCTGTTAAATTAAGCCCGAATCCGTGATTTCAATGCAGATTCAGGTTTAATTTAATATCATCAGTTTTCATATTTCGAGAGTCTAAACTTATCCCATAGCTCTGTCACATCATAATCCGCTTCTTTAGCTTTTTTAGCCCAAGCAGCACATTTTTTTAAATCTTGCTTGATTGCTGTACCATTACAGTAAAGCTCAGCCAAAGCATAAAGGGGCATGGAGTCTCCGTGTATAGCGGCCTTTTTATACCAGTAAAGTGCCTTTTTTCCATCTTGAGGAACAAGTATACCTCTAGCATAAATTTCCCCTAAGCTGTACTGGGCGAAATCATCGCCTTGTTTGGCTGCTTTAGTAAACCATTCAATAGCTTTGTTTCCATCGGGTTTTATTGCTATGCCATCTATATACATTGAGGCAATTTCTATTTGAGCATCAAGAGAGCCATTTTCAGCTGCTTTTTTATACCAATAGAGTGCAGACTTAGCATTCATCTTTACAGCTTCCCCATTCTTATAAAGAAACCCCATTTCTAGTTGTGCATCAGCAAGTCCTTGCTCAGCAGATTTTCTTAACCATGTTAATGCAGCTTTGTAATCTTTCTCTTCATATTTAATTGTACCCATATAGAGCTGGGCTATGGCGTTCCCTTTGTTAGCAAGAGGTAGGAATATTTGAATAGCCTGCTTAAAGTTCTCTTCATCATAGGCTGCTATACCATCATCAATACTTGCCGCAAAACTATTAATACTGACTAATAATGTGAGAAATAATGATAAAAAATGTTTATCCATAACAATATTTCCTTGTTGTTGTGCGTAGGATATCCAGTGATAGTTTAAAAAAACAGCATTAGTATAGCGCTAAGCTTTTTATATGGGTATATTTTGTAACTTCTCATAA
>JALVDG010000379.1 GCA_027009095.1 Thiotrichaceae bacterium | reverse complement strand
GCCCTTATACTCGCGATCTTACTCGGTGAACGTATCTTCAATATGCTTTGGAAAAAAAGAAAATAACCGCCATGTGCAAAAAGAACTATCCCTACCAAGCATTTTATTGTGAAGAGAATATCTGGCAATTAGCCAAACAACGCAATGAAAGCGATGGCGAAGTCTGGTTTATTATCAACCCTCAAAATACGGTTGCCACTGCAATGCAACAAGCGGCAGAAGATCAAGGTTTTGTTGTATGGGATTATCATGTGATTTATTACTCCCCCAGTCATGGAATCTACGATTTAGATACGCTATGCAGTTTTCCTTGCCTGCCAACTCACTATTTACAAGAAAGCTTTGCTAATTTAGCACCTTATTTAGAGAAGGAGTACGCTCCCTATTTTAGAGTAATCACAGCAGTAGACTATCTGAAAGATTTTTCATCTGATAGAAAACACATGCTTGATGAAGCAGGAAAGTACCATGCTTCCCCTCCGCCGTGGTCTACAATCGGCGAAGGAAATACGCTATCACTTTACTATGATTTCAATCATAAACAGCTTGGAGAGATTTTTAGCTTAGATGAGATAATGGAGAGGTTTAGCTAACTGATATTATGCAGAAAGAAAAAATATTATATATTTTTACTCCTCCGCCCGATGCGCTAGCGAGGCGGAGCTAAACATCCCATTCTAACCGCGCCGAGCATTCTCTCGGGAAAAGCGCGGGAGGAAGCGGTTAGCTGGATCGCCTTTTCTTTGCTTACATATTCTAAAGAGTGACTGCGTAACATCAGTTGTAAATCTGTTTAGCTGAGTAGTTGCAAATTTTGCACAAAAAAAACAACAAATATCACATTTTCCTGCTATATTTTTAGAGACAATGTAAAGGGCATTGAGAAATGTGCCTATAAAACAATAATCTGAGATATTTCTGCTAACAACTGGTGCGATCATGGGAAACTTCTTTCTCTATTATCACTCTTTGTTAATCTATCTACATAGCATTAAGTCTCTATTTACTCATCATTTTAAGGTTTCATCATGCAGGGTTTTTCTCGTTTTTTTACCGCCTTTCTGATTTCTATTTTATTGCTATCGGCTTGCAATAAAGAGGGAAAGCAAGCATCGACTAAAAGTCATGAGGCAGCTCAGCACACGATGGTCGAAAATAAAGCACCTAGCGAAGAAGAAAGCACAACAAGCAGCACTAAAAAAACAGATCAGGCAGAGTTTAACTGGCTAAAATTAAGTGGTTGGCATACTCAAGGGGCTATTTCTCGCAATTCTCCTGTGCGTATTGTATTTAATCGGGACATTATTGGGGATGATTTAGTCGGTAAAGATGCCAGCCATGTGATGAAAATATCTCCTAGCATTAGTGGCAAACCTATTTTTGAAAGTAAAACAGAAATTGTTTGGTTACCAACAAAAGCATTAACCCCTGCGACTAAATACCAGGTCAATATTAAAGCAAATGGCTTAAAAGGTGTCCCTCCTTCAACGGAGGACTATCAGTTTTCTTTCCGCGTATTGCCGATGGAGTTTGAGGTTAAAACCAATCCTTTAGTGATCCCTGCAGGTGCTAAAGAGTTTATGGTATTAAGCGGTCAACTTTTAGTATCAGACCGCGTTCTACCTGATGATGTTCGTAAAGTGCTGAAAGCAAGTTATCACGACAAAGCCGTTAAAATAACTTGGGATCATAGTCGTGATGGCAAACAACATCGTTTTACCTTAGCAAAATTAAAACGCGATACCTTTGCCAGCGATATTCAATTAACCTGGAATGGAAAGCCTTTAGGTATTGATAGCAAAGGTAAAAAAGAAATCACTCTACCTGCACTGAATGATTTTAAAATGATTGATGTGCAAGTGAAACATTCAGACGGTGACAATGCCTTTATACAAATCAACTTCTCAGACGAGTTAGAGTCATCACAAAATCTTAATGGTTTAATCCAGCTCGAAAAGCAGAAGTTTAAGATTCGCTCTGAAGCCAATATCATTAAACTCTACCCCACAAAAAGTTTGAGTGGAAAACATAAGCTTACCATTAGCAAAGGCTTAAAAAGTAGTACAGGTGGTACACTTCCTAAAGACATCATAAAAGAGATTACCTTTGACTCACAAAAACCACAGGTACGCTTTGTGGGAACAGGCTCTATTTTACCTGAAGACGGTGCATTAGAAGTTCCTTTTGAAGCAATTGGCATTGATAGCATTAAAGTATCCGCCTTTGAGATTTACCCTGATAATATGGGACAGTTTTTACAAGTTAATAACTTAAATGGTGGTTTTGAAACAGGTCGTGTCGGTCGCTTTTTATGGCAAAAAAATATTCCTCTTAACTCTGCCGATACAAATAAATGGAATCGCTATTCCTTTGATGTCACTGAGTTAATGAAAGACCATGAGGGTGGATTAGTACGCCTTAATCTGCAAATAAAGCGCAAAAATTCTACTTACAACTGTGGCAACAACAGCAAGCCCGTCGAGACACGTGATACCTTACTCGAAAATGAGGAGGATGAGAATATCACTGAAGCAAGTGGCTGGGATGGCATTAGTGATTTTGTGGAAGAAGAAGAATATGACTATGACTGGGAGCAACGTAATAACCCATGCGCCGATTACTATTATGTATTCCATAGCGATAAAACTGAAGCAAGCCACAACTTTATTGTAAGCAATATCGGACTGCTCGTTAAGCAAGATGCACTTGAAAAAATGAGCATCATTACAACCGATTTAAGAACCTCCAAGCCTTTACCTGGAGTTAATTTAACCATTCGTAATTATCAAGGACAGGTGATTGCAGAAGGTCGCAGCGACGCTCAGGGTTTTGCCTCACTCACTGTTTTATCGACACCTTTTTTACTCACTGCCACAAAAGATAATGATACGAACTATTTAAAGCTCAATGCAAGAACAGCTTTATCGATTAGCCAGTTTAATACAGGGGGAGCAAAAATATCGAAAGGTATCAAAGGCATGATCTATGCTGAGCGCGGAGTTTGGCGACCTGGTGATAATATTCATCTGACCTTTGTATTAGAAGATAAAGACAATAAAATTCCTGATACGCACCCTGTTACTATGAAGCTTATTGATCCTCGCGGGCGTATTGTGCAAACACAAACAAGCAGCGATGCGGTGGGTGGTTTTTATAACTTTACCTTTAAAACCGATGAAAAAGCAGAAACAGGAACGTGGTTAGCCAAGGCTTTCCTTGGTGGCAGTCACTTTAGTAAGTCATTAATGATAGAAACCATCCGTCCTAATCGCTTGAAGATAGAGCTCGATTTTGGCACAGATATACTACATGGCTACCGCTCATTGCCTCCTGGCACACTATCAGCACAATGGTTACATGGAGCAACTGCCGAGAACCTAAAAGCTGATATTTCTGTACGCTTTAAAGCAAAGAAAACCCGCTTCGACTCTTATACCGATTTTAATTTTGATGATCCTGTACGCCGCCTTGATAGTGTGGATGAGCAACTAGTAAAAGGTCGTTTAGATTCAACAGGTAAATTACGTTTTACTAAATTTTTAACTCCCAAAGATAAACCTGCGGGAAAACTGCGTGCCACCTTTACAAACCGTGTCTTTGAACAAAGCGGTGCATTTAGTATTAACCGTACTTCATTAGATTATCATCCTTATAAAGAATACCTTGGTATTAAATTACCCAAAGGTGATGAGGCACGCGGCATGTTGCTTACCGATAAAAAACATTCCGTACGTATTGCCAGTATTAATGCCGATGGCAAACCCGTTTCGATGGACAAGGTACAAGTCACCTTATATAAAATTAACTGGAAATGGTGGTGGGACAAATCCTCAGAATCATTAGCTGAGTACAATGATAGTCAGCATCACAGCAAGCTTCAACAAGATATTATCAGCACCCATGATGGTCATGGTGTATGGCAATTTGAAATTAAATATCCTGATTGGGGACGTTACCTAGTCCGTGCCTGTGATTTAGAAGGTGGACACTGCACAGGTAAAGTAGTCTATATCGACTGGCCAGGATGGGCAGGACGAGCACAAGAAGAAGGCAGTGGCTCTGCAAGTCGTTTGAATATTTTTGCAGATAAACCTGCTTATACTGTGGGAGAAACAGCAACCATAAAACTACCTAAAACAGCTCAAGGACGTGCTTTATTAAGTGTTGAAACAGGCAGTCGTATCCTCAAACAAGAGTGGATTGAGTTTACAGGTAGTCGCCATAAATTTGAGCTACCTATTACAGCCGATATGTCCCCCAATGCTTATGTACATATCACGTTATTACAGCCCCATGCTGGTAAAAAGAATGATAGACCGCTACGTCTCTACGGCATTATTCCTATAGAAGTGGCTGACCCTAAAACCTATCTTAAACCAATTATTAAAGCTGCTGAGGAGTGGAAACCAAACTCTACTCAAACGATTACGGTAAGCGAAAAAGAGGGTAAAGCAATGAACTATACCCTAGCTATCGTTGATGAAGGTTTATTAGGATTAACCAGTTTTAAAACGCCTGACTTACATAAACATTTCTACCGCAAAGAAGCACTTGGTATTAAAACATGGGATTTATACGACCAAGTGGTTGGTGCATACAGTGGCAGTCTTAATAAAATGATTGCTTTAGGTGGTGGCGATGAAAGCAATATTGATAATGACAGCGATAAAAAGCGTCGTTTCCCACCTATTGTTAAAGTACTAGGACCGTTTCATTTAGAAGCAGGTAAAACAGCCGAGCATGAAATTACCTTGCCCCCCTATATTGGTGCAGTACGTGCCATGCTAGTTGCAGGAGAAAAAGGTGCTTATGGCAAGGCACATCAATCCATCTTTATTCGCCAAGCACTCATTATGCAAGCCACGATGCCCCGTGTGTTAGGACCAAACGAAGAAGTAAGCGTCCCTATTGCGATATTTGCCACTAAGGAGGAAGTCAAAGATGTAAAAATCGACATCATTACGGATGATTTTTTCAGTGTAATCGGAGAAAAAACAAAGACCATTCATTTTGATAAAACAGGCGAAAAGCTAGGCATGTTACGCCTAAAAACCAGCAATAAATCAGGTAAAGGTCATGTACAGTTTATTGCAACAAGTGGTAAGCATAAAAGTACGGCAGATATCTATATTGATATACGCCAAGCGAATCAAGAAACTAGCCGTGTAATAAACAGCATCATCGAACCAGGTGAAACATGGATACAGCAAGTCAATACTCATGGTATTGATGGCAGTAATCAAGCCACATTAGAGCTATCATCTGTACCGTCACTGAATATGCAGAAGCATTTGGATTATTTGGTACGCTACCCGCACGGATGTTTAGAGCAAACCATCTCCTCGGTGTTCCCACAGTTATATCTATCCAATATTATGTCTTTAAGTAAAGAGCAACAGAAGAAAACCGAACACCATATAAAGAGGGCTATTGAGCGTTTACGTGGCTTCCAGCTGGCAACAGGTAACTTTAGCTACTGGCCTAATGGTCATGAGATTAATGATTGGGCGAGCATTTACGCAGGGCATTTTTTAATTGAAGCACAAAAGCTAGGCTATCTTCTACCCGCTGAATTACTCTCAAGCTGGTTAACCTATCAAGCAGATGCAGCACAACGCTGGCTGGCAGGAAACCAGACTTACGCACAGACGCAAGCTTATCGTTTATATGTTTTAGCACTAGCAAATAAACCACAAATAGGCGCAATGAATCGCTTGCGTGAATCAGGAAAAATGAGCCAAAAAGCACGCTGGATGCTAGCGTCGGCGTATCAAGTCGCAGGGCAAAGTGAGGCTGCCAATAGCATTATCAAAGGTTTAGTTGTAAACAGTAATCAACCCAGTGCTAACACGCCTGATACCTTTAGCTCAAAACTAGGCGACTTAGGCTTGCAACTATCCAATCTCGTGGCACTGAATAAAAAACAAGATGCTAATCTCTTGTTAGAAAAAATAGCCCGTGAATTAAACAGTGACAACTTCCAAAGTACACAAGGATTATCATGGGCGCTGATGTCCGTATCGCGCTATTTAGCAGGAGATACCAGCCACTTTACAGCAAAAATTGCTGTTGATAATAAAGATCCGAAAGACATTAGCAGTGATACTCCTTTTTTACAGCAATCACTTGGTCACCTAGCCAAAAAAGGAGCAACACTTGAAGTCATAAATACTAGTGGCAGCAAGCTATTTGCAAGTATTATCTCACGCGGCATTCCTAGCGCGGGTAATGAAAAAAGCCTCAGCAATGGCTTAAAACTTCAAGTCAGCTACAACAACATTATGGATTCATCTGAGCTAAATTTGCAGGAAAATTCCAATATTATCCAAGGCAGTGATATTGCGATAAGTGTTGAAGTTAGCAATACCAGTAACCATAAGGTTGATCATATTGCCTTAACACTTCCGATTGCCGCTGGTTGGGAAATCCATAATGCCAACTACAAATTAAAAGACGATAAGGATAGTGGTGATAAAATTATCAACCAGTTTGACTATCAAGATGTAAGAGACGATAGGGTTTATACCTACTTTGGACTAGCCTCTAAGCAAACAAAGACCTTTAGAATTTTAATCAATGCCTCTTACTTAGGACGATACTACCTACCTGCGATCAGTGCTAGCGCAATGTACGATGGCAAAATGCAAGCACGTCAAGCAGGGCAATGGATAAATATCATCAAACCCAAGCAAACTGGATCTAAAAAGAATGAGACACTCGCGGAAACTGTAAAGAAAGAAGCGATTGTCACGACCAAAAAAGCACGCCTTTATAACTCACCTAAAGATAACGATGCGAGTAAACAATATCTTATTGAAGGTGATAAATTTACCATTCTTAAAGAAGAAACGGTCAAAGGAATAAAGTGGTACTTTATACATTTTATTGGTGTAAAAATTGTTGAAAAATGGATCAAGGCAAGCGATACAAAAACTATCAAAAAAGACACAAAAATAATTGTAAATTAACATCTTATCTATTAACTACGGGAGGTTTAGGAATACCTCTTAGTATTTGACCATATCCCCAATAGGGGTTCTATTAATAGAGCTATTGAAATGATACTCTGAACATCATAAGAGACCTCTAAAAGTGATGTATATTAAATATTAGACTTAGTTAGGGCTTTCATAACTAACTTATAATACAGGGTAAATTAAAAATGGAAATCGAAGTAGACGGAAAAATAATTCAATTAAGTGAAGCAGGTTGGCTCGAAGACCTATCTGAATGGACACCAGAAGTTGCTAAAAAAATTGCGGCAGAAGTTGAGCAATGCGAACTAACCGACGAAAGCTGGGATATTATCAACCTAACACGAGAAATGTTTGAAGAGAGCGGACAAGTAGCAGAGCCTCGTAAATTTATGAAGGCAATGAAAGCCAAATTTGGCAAAGACCGTTCAAGCAATAAATACATCTTCTCATTATTCCCAAAAGGTGGACTAATTAAATCAGCAAATAAAATTGCAGGTTTACCACGTCCTAAGGGATGTAGTTAGTCAGCCCTGAAAAACGCATTAATCATTGATTTATAAGGACTATAAGTCAAATAAAGTACAACATTTCGACCAGAAATAGTATAATAGCGCTTTATTTCTGGTCGAAATGCTCACCATGCTTAG
>JALVDG010000378.1 GCA_027009095.1 Thiotrichaceae bacterium | reverse complement strand
CGTTTTATCAGAAATAGAACGCAATGGCGTATTAGTCGATGCTGACATGTTAGCCGTACAAAGCAGTGAAATTACCGCGCGTATGAAGCAGCTAGAAGCCACCATTTTTGAGCAGGCAGGTGAAGAGTTTAATCTTGGCTCACCCAAGCAAATCCAAGAGATATTTTTTGCAGAAGATAAGCTAAATCTACCGATTATCCGTAAAACACCGAAAGGACAACCATCAACGGCTGAAGATGTATTGCAAGAACTTGCTTTGAGCCATGAAGTGCCGCGTTTATTGTTAGAGCATCGCGGTTTGAGCAAGTTGAAATCGACCTATACCGATAAGCTACCTAAGCAAATAAATGATAAGACAGGACGGATTCACACCTCTTATCATCAAGCAATCACTGCCACAGGACGCTTATCATCTGCTGAACCAAACTTACAGAATATCCCCGTTCGCAACGCGGAAGGTCGTCGCATTCGACAAGCCTTTATTGCCCCTGAAGGTAAAAAAATCTTAGCGGCTGATTATTCGCAAATTGAGTTACGCATTATGGCGCATCTATCAGGCGATGTAGGCTTGGTAACCGCTTTCTCTGAGGGAAAAGATATACATGCAGCTACCGCAGCTGAGATTTTCTCGATTGATTTAGCGGAAGTAAAAACAGATCAACGTCGTGCCGCTAAAGCCGTTAATTTTGGTTTGATTTATGGGATGTCCGCCTTTGGTTTAGCCAAACAACTCAATGTTTCGCGTAGTGAAGCACAAGAGTATGTCAATTTATACTTCTCTCGCTATCCTGGTGTACAAGATTATATGGAAAACACCCGTGAAAAAGCCCGTGAGCAAGGCTATGTCGAAACCCTCTTTGGTCGTCGCCTACATCTACCTGAGATAAATTCCAGTAATGGTATGCGCCGAGCATATGCCGAACGCACTGCAATTAATGCCCCAATGCAAGGCACTGCGGCAGATATTATCAAACTCGCCATGATTTCGGTCAATGACTGGCTACATGAAGAGTATTGGCAACAACAAGCACAAACAAAAATGATTATGCAAGTACATGATGAATTGGTGTTTGAAGTGCCTGAGGATGATATTAAGCGTATAGAAACAGAAATTGTTAAACGTATGACAAATGCAGCAAGCTTAGATGTGCCTTTAATAGTGGATACAGGTATTGGGATTAATTGGGATGAAGCACACTAGGGAAGTTGCATAAAATAACTTCTTCTAAAATGATATTTATCAATGATTTTGGAATAGATTGTATATTATATTGTCATATTTTTTATACAATAAGGATGTAATATGCGCACAATCTTTAAAAAAATTGGTGGTAAAGCGGCGATTGAAGCAATAGTAGATCGTTTTTATGAATATATGTTAGATGATGATCGTGTTAAGCACTTTTTCACCAATATCAATATGGAAAAACAGCGTCAACATCAAGCAGAATTTATTGCCTTTGCTCTAGGTGCTGATAATGGTTATGCAGGTAAAGACATGCGCGCAGCACACCAACATTTAGTCGATAACAAAGGTTTAAACGATGAGCATTTTGATGCAACCGTTGAAAACTTAGTGAAAGCAATGCGTGATATGAAAGTGCCTGAAGAAATTATTGCAGAGGCAGGGGAAGTTGTTGAAAGTACTCGTGCTGATGTTTTATGTAAATAATATTCAACGGACTGCTTGCTCTTTACTCATTTATAAGTGAGTAAAGAGTAGTATTTCTTTATCCTGAATCCGTGACTTCAATGCGGATAACAGGGGACAAGATATTGGTTTAGCACGGGATTTTAAAAAATCTTAGCTTCACCCTTAGGTTAAGCGGGTATTTTTTAAACCCGTGATGAATCAATAGCTTATTCACTGTGCCGTAGTGAA
>JALVDG010000377.1 GCA_027009095.1 Thiotrichaceae bacterium | reverse complement strand
CGTCATGCGGATAAGAAAAATCCTCTTTATCAGTTTTTAAAATATCCAGCAACACGTATTTGTGTTAGTCAAGAAGTGGCTGATGCAATAACTGCAACAGGGCAGGTTAATGGTACCATTTTAGTTAATAGCAATGGAATAGAGCATGACTTATTTCCAAAGCCTCTGCCTTATATTAAAAAGGATATACCCTTACTTATTATTGGTTTAAAAGAAAAAGTAATAGCGAAGCAGTTATCTGATAATTTATTAGCTAAAGGAATAAATGCATTAGTAGTAGCAACTCATCTTTATCGTAATGAGTTTCTATTGTTATTAAATAGGGCTAAAAGAGTTGTATTTTTGCCGCATCATACAGAAGGTTTTTATTTGCCTGCTCTGGAAGCGATGTATTTAAAATCATTGGTTATATGTCCAGATTGCGTGGGAAATCGTAGCTTTTGTCTTGATAATATAACCTGTCTACGTCCAGATTACACACTAGAAAATATAGTATTGGCTGTTGAGAAAAGTTTTTCTTTATCAAAGGAAAAAAGACATAATTTAATTGAAAAGGCTCATGCCTATGCTTTGAATGCAAGTATAGAAAGAGAGAGAACGTATTTTTTATCTATTCTTGATAGGCTTCTTCCCTAGTACTCCAACAGGTTTGTTTTGATGGTTCAGCGAGCTAAGAAGCGCTTAGCTATTAGGCGCGCTTTGCAGGGAATGGTTATTCCCTCAAATCAAACTTGTTGGAGTGCTAGATAAAGTTTATTCAATTTATATCTTCACAGTGATGTCTAGGGTGGATGCGTTACTCTTTATCCACCCTATCTGTTTATATTTGGTGAAGGTAGTTATAGCTATGAGTATTAGTAATATCTTGAGAAAATAAATAATGAAAGAAAGTATTATTGTTTTAGGTATGCATCGTTCAGGTACATCCGTTATTACGGGTATTACTTCGATTATGGGAGCATATCCAGGTAGTAACCTCATGAAGCCTACTAAGGATAACCCTAAAGGTTACTTTGAAAATAATAAAATTTATGTCTTAAATGAACGAATATTACGTGAAAATAACTCAAGCTGGGATGATTATCACTTTTCTTGTGAGAGTATTTCCGCAGAAAAAATAACGGAATATGTGCTTGATGCAAAAAATGTACTTCAAGATGAGTTGAAATTTGTTAAGCGAATTGTTATCAAAGACCCTAGAATATGTATCTTATTTCCTATATGGCAACAAGCTCTTGAGGAGCTTGGCATTAAAATTAAAATTATTCTTGCTTATAGAAGTCCTATGGAAGTAGCTCATTCTTTAAGAGTGCGTAATGAAATGCCGATAGAAAAAGGGCTAATACTTTGGTCTCATTATTTTTTTATGGCTGAACGTTATAGTCGTTTATATCCACGTTTTTTTATAGAGTACGATACTGATTTTAAAAATATGGAGGTATTTCTCAAGAAATTATCGCACTTTGCAGGGCTAGCATTAACAGATGAAATTACTACTCAAGTAAAGCATTTTTATTCTCCATCATTAAAACATCACAAAGTGGGTCTTGATAATGTAGGTGGCGACATACCATCTTACTTAGAAAATTTAGTTTCATTATTGAAAAAAAAGCAGTTTGATAATAATGCAATTGATATCCTTAGAAAGGATTTTTATTGCTCTAAAAATTATTATTTATATGATTATGATAACTCGTTAGAACAAATATCTTTATTAAAGGAGGAGAGAGAAAAGCAAGCTACGAAAATAGATGAACAGGCTACGAAAATAGATGAGCAGGCTACGAAAATAGATGAACAAGCCAGGAGAATTAGAAAATTAGAAGCTGATGTCTTAGAAAGGCTGGCAGAAATTGATCTTGTTAAAAAAATGCTAGAAGCAAAAAATGAAG
>JALVDG010000376.1 GCA_027009095.1 Thiotrichaceae bacterium | reverse complement strand
AGGGCTGATTTTACCTGTAGCAAGTGGACGGTTTTTAGTGCGCTTAACTTTGCCGTCAATTTTACGATCAGCAAAGTCGTTAATTGCACAACCTGCCGAGCGCATGGTGAATGCACCTAGCGCAAAAATAATCAATAATTTAAGATCAGGTATGCCTTTGGAGGCTAGCCATAAAGCCCATAATGTAGGCCATAATACAAGATATGTGCCGATGGGACGATCAAAACGAATCAGCTGTAGATAGCATGGAAAATGCTGTTTAATGGTTGAAATTAACATCCGCTATCACTGTCCACATTTAAACGATCAACAATATTTCCTTTGACTAGGTGCTCTTTTAGTATTTCATCAATATCTTCTTCATCAATAAAGCTATACCAAACTGCTTCGGGGTATACCACCATGACAGGACCTAGCTCACAACGGTTTAAACACCCTGCGGTATTAATGCGTACTTGCCCTGTTCTTACCAAGCCTAATTCTTTGCTGCGCTTTTTCATATAGTCACGCATCTCTTTTGCATTATATTGCTGGCAACATTGCGAGCCATCTTCGCGTAAATTGGTACAAACAAAAACATGGTGTTGATAATAAGACATGCTAAGAACCTATTAGTAAATGGGGCTACCAATTATGACGAATAGCAATATTCAAATACAACTTATTTTTATAATTTGCGTAACTTTCAAGTCCCGATAGATCATACGCAATAGCTATTATCTTGCTCCAAAGCCTGTACTCATAGTGTATAAAGTTTGTAGCGCGATGCGGATATCCATGAGAAAAGAAATATTTTCGATGTAGTATAAGTCGTACTTTAACTTCGTGCGTGTACCGTTTGCATCGTCAACGTATCCTTGCTCTATTTGTGCTAAACCTGTGATGCCTGGTAATACATTGTGGCGACGAGAGTAATTATAGATCGTTTTTTCAAACTCTTTTACAAAGGCTACTTGTTCTGGTCTAGGACCTATTAAGCTCATGTCACCACGTATTACATTCCATAACTGTGGAAGTTCGTCTATACGCATTTTTCTAATAAAGCGACCTAGCTTAGTAATTCGTACGTCACCTTCTTCTGCAAATTGAGAACCTTTCTTTTCTGAATCTGTTGTCATACTACGAAATTTCACCATATTGAATACTTTTCCGTGTAAGCCAACACGTTTTTGCCAAAATAAAATAGGATCATTTGATTCTAGCTTGATTAAAATGGCTGTCACTAGCATGACCAAGATAATAATAGGTGAAAAGACTAAAATAAGACTTAAATCAAATAAGCGCTTAGCAACCATATAGGAAGAGTTAGAGTTTGATAAAGAGTTGTTTGAATTAAGGTTTTGGATATCGATCATTTTAGGATTACTCATCTTTTTCACCATTATGTTTATTGGTTGAAATTAAAAGATGCGCTTCCTTACGCTTTTAAGTCCTTGTTTAAATTATCTTTTATATTTTTATTTTGTTTCGATGAGGAAATAATGCTCCCTAGATGATTACAAAACGATCACCACAGGGATAAAGGGTAATATTTAGCCGAATAGCTGTTTTTCTTATGCCTTACATGACAGCACGTACTGAAGAGGTTGAAAAAACACTCTTCTTACGTCGCTTTAATGCTCCTTATTGGGGACTTCATTTATGTTTCAAGACATATGATATGTTGTAACTACTTAGATTGTACTCTCTTTTGCCCAATTTCTGCGTTAAAAGTACTCATTTATACGCATAAACTCCGCCCTTTTGCCTTGAACTCGAACAAAATAGAGCATAGCCTAAGCAGTTACTGATTATACTGAATAGTTACGGATGGTTAAGGTAAAACAAAAAGTATCAGGATGCCATTACAATGGTAAATCCGATGAACTATAAATTTTCTTTTTGCCTTTGGTAATTAAATG
>JALVDG010000375.1 GCA_027009095.1 Thiotrichaceae bacterium | reverse complement strand
TTATCTTCGTGAACCAGGGCAAAAACATAAAGCCACCATTGCCCACGAAATGAAGGTTGCCGCAGCATCAGGTATTACCACGGTTTGCGCCATGCCTGAGCCATTATCTCCCATTAAAAATAATGCTCAAATTAATCTTATCCATGAAAAAGTGCTATCTGCCAAGGCAGCACAGGTAGAAGTAATCGGTACACTACTTGACAGCTCAGAAGGTGATCAACTGAGTAATATGGGCAGTTTAAAAAAAGCAGGTTGTATCGCACTAAGTCAAGGTTTAGCTCCTATTCAGGGGTTGAATGTATTACGAAAAAGTATGGAATATGCAGCAACCATCGGTTTAAAGCTGTTTTATCAACCCATCGAACATAGTTTATTAGAAGACGGTTGCGCTCACGAAGGTGCAATAGCCACTCGTTTAGGTTTACCGCCAATTTCAACGGCTGTTGAAACCACGGCAATGGCGCAAATGCTCATGCTGGTAGACGAAACTAAAATACCTGTTCATTTTTGTCGTTTATCTTGTGCCAAAAGTGTTGAGTTATTAAAACAGGCAAAAGAAAGTGGATTGCCCGTAACCGCCGATGTAGCAGCCCATCAACTCTTTTTAACCGACATGGATATTAGTGATTTCAATACACTCTGCAATACCATGCCACCACTGCGATCACAAAGGGATCAGGATGCGTTACGCGAAGGTGTTGCAAGTGGCGTGATTGATGCTATCTGCTCAGACCACCAGCCACATGATATTGACGCTAAACTCTCTCCTTTTCAACAATCTAGCCCAGGTATATCTGCACTAGAAACCTTGCTGCCACTTACCCTACGTTTAGTCGATGAAGGTCTACTAAGTTTAGAACAAGCGATATCCCGTGTGACGCACCATCCTGCGAGTATTATTAATAAAGAAAAAGGTAGCCTGGCAATCGGTCAAGCGGCTGATTTTATTCTCTTTGATCAAAAAAAGTATCTTGATATTTCTTTTGATAGCATTCAAAGCCAAGGCAAAAATAGTCCATTTTTTGGATGGAATTTTACTGGACGTGTTGTATCTACCGCTATTGCGGGAAATATTATTAATTAGGAGATCTATGAGATTCATAGTGACATTAGTTTTTCTTTTTATCTTTACTAGCGTAAAGGCCGTACCCTTGACATTAGAAGAAGATGTCACCTTTTTACCAACCTCTGCTTCGGTTGAAGGGAAAGGATTATGGAAACTCCCGATTCATCACTGGATTTATTCATTAAAAGAAAATAGCTATTCACGAAAATTTGCTACTCGGGCAATAGGTGAGTCTTTAGAGTTAGCAGGTTTAAGTGATCAAGATACTAAATCAGCTAATTTTAAACATCGTTTAAAATGGTTTCTCGTTGATAATAAAGGTGCAAAAAATATATTACTCACACTAAGCAATATCAAAATAGAAAAAAGCGTACCACTCAATAGCTCTGCAAATAATGGTCATGCCTTTACTGAGATTTATCTTCCCTTTAAAAAAGAACTACAGCCCCATCGTTGGGTGAAAATAGAAACAGACGGAGCAAACACAGGAGGACGCAAGTTCTATGGAGAGGTGCAACTAATCCCTGAGCATGGTCTAAGTGTTATCTCAGATATTGATGATACAATAAAAATTAGTGAGGTTTTAGATAAGAAAAAACTACTGAAAAATATTTTCGTAAAACCCTATCAAACAACAAAAGGAATGCCAGTGCTTTATCAAAAACTTAAAAAGAGAGGCGCTTATTTTCACTACGTCTCTGCATCCCCTTGGCAGTTATACCCTAGCTTAAAAGGTTTTATGGAAAAATATTATCCTAAAGGAAGCATTAGCCTGCGTTATTTTCGCCTCAAAGATAGCAGTATTTTTAGATTTTTCCGTTCTTCACAAACGTAT
>JALVDG010000374.1 GCA_027009095.1 Thiotrichaceae bacterium | reverse complement strand
AATGCTGGCTTCATGGTCTTTTCAGAAAGCTGTTAATTTGTGCTATTTTAGCATAACTAACTGAAATATAATATAAATATTGAATTTTTGGTTATTTTTTGAGCTTAGTTCTCGGACAGCCTCCTAGGCGGGAAAACTAATGCAGTAGTAGAAAGAAATATCAAAAGTTTAATAAGGTCAGGAGTGACGGTTGGTATAAGGTGTTGCATAACAACGCTCAATGTTCACAGGCAAGTAGAGATGGTTGAATACTTAAGCTCACTCGGTGTAAAAACTATCTACGGGGATAATATTTTCTCTACTGATGCCAATGAATACATGAATCAACAATATAGCGTACCTAGTTGGCAGGACTATACAGAAGGATTCATTAAGGCCAAGAAAAGAGCAAAAAAAATCGGTGTTTTTTATGGATCATGGCTAACAGTAAATTTCCACACGGAAACAACCCATAATTGCTCATCATGTATTCCGCTTCCACGATTAACTACAGATGGCTATGTGTCATCATGTGACGTCACCTCCTTGGGAAAAGATGGTCCTGAGATATTCATTTATGGCAAATGGAATCCAGATAGAAAAAAAATTGAATATAACATAAAGCAATCTGTTCTATTAAACAGCAGGTCGCTTGAAAACTTAGATAGATGTAAGCACTGTTCCATAGGTCCATATTGCGCTGGTAGTTGTGCTGGCAAACTCTATTTAAAAACAGGTTCGCTTTTTACTATGGATCATGAAACCTGCAAGGCCACTAAAAAATTAGCGCATTACTTGCCGCTTGGAATGGGTAAGGAAGAATATGAGATTGAGCACCCATAGGATTGAATAATCATGGATGGAAAAGAGATTGTTATGTGGTTTAATATGATGTTTCCGTTAGTCTTTAGCGCCGGACCAGGAAATATTATGTTTGCTTCTATTGGTTCTAGATTTGGATTTAGAAAATCGGTCCCCTTTTTAATAGGATTTGATGCAGCAACATTTATGCTATCAATAGTTATTGGTTATGGTGGCGTCAAAGTAATCAATGAGAACCCCTTAATATTGCTTTATGCAAAATACTTAGGGAGCGCTTATTTAGCTTATTTAGCTTATAAGATATTTAAATCATCAAGGTATGTTCCAGAAGACGACAATGATAGCATTACATGTGCACCTTCATTTATTGATGGCGTAATACTGCAATTACTAAATATTAAATCATTCGTGCTAATTCTTCTTATGTACACAGTTTTTTTTGATGGATCAAACAATGGAAGCGGAAAAGTATTTTATTTAAGCATTTTGCTTCTGGCGTTAGCTGTTGTTTGTCATATTATTTGGATATTCAGTGGCTACTGGCTATCTACACTAATTAAAACAGAAAAAATTTCAAAAATTCAGAACCATATTTTTTCGATAATGCTTCTGTTTGTGGCAATGTGGATGTTATTGTAAACTTAACAACCACCAGCTAAAGCTGGTGGGTTAGGGTTACGGACTGAAAGTCCATTTACGCATCGACTAAACGATGCGTTTTAATCCGGTTCTATCTGGAATCCATCATCCTTTTTGGGTTCAAAATGATGGTCTAAATACTCTTTAATCATTTCTTCGGTAATTTGACCTACTGTTGCACAAAAATAGCCTCGTGCCCAAAAATGCCGACCCTAATAGCGTTTCTTTATGTGAGGAAACTCATCAAACAACTTGCTTGAGCTTCTTCCTTTTATTCTCCTCATTATATCGCTTGGGGCTATATGAGGACATGATCCTTGCTCACAACCCCTTTTAAGATTTGAATTTCATTCGCTTCACAAAATTGCCGCACTAAATCCCTTACTCGTATACCTAGCTCTCCCATGCATTATGGGGTCAGGTCTTTAATTTTGCATAGATATAAAAACAGTATAGGATGCAGT
>JALVDG010000373.1 GCA_027009095.1 Thiotrichaceae bacterium | reverse complement strand
TTTACTGGTTACTTAGTATGGTTACTTAGGACACCCATAATTAGTTAAGGGTGTCCTAAATTTGCTCTATAATTAGTTAAGGGTGTCTTAAATTTGCTCTAAATTTGCTAACTTAAGGAACAATATGAGTGATATTGAAAATATTTGGCATAAATATCATCAAAAGTTACTTTCGTTTATAAAACAAAGAACTAATAACGATATAGCTGATGATATTTTGCAAGATGTTTTTATCAAAATATATACACAAATAAACTCATTAAAAGACGAAAAAAAGCTCGAAAGTTGGTTGTTTCAAATAACGAGAAATACAATTATTGATTATTATCGATCAAAAGTAATAACTGAGGACTTACCAGATTGGCTTGAAGAAAAATCATCTAAAGTAGAAGCAGAAATACATAAAGAATTAACTTCATGTCTTGAGCCAATGATAAAAATACTGCCTGATAAATATAAAAAAGCAATACAACTTTCTGAGATTGAAGGAAAAACACAAAAGGATGTTGCTAAAATTGAAAGCATCTCTTTATCTGGAGCGAAATCAAGAATTCAAAGAGGCAGGAAACTACTAAAAGATGTGTTGAATCAGTGTTGTCAAATTGAACTTAACCACAATAATCAAGTAATATCATATGAAAATAAAGACAAAAAATGTAAATTTTGCTAATTAATTTGCGTCCTTTTTACTTTTTCTCCGTCACTAAAACTGTAACTAAACAGGAGAAAAAAATGAATAAAGTAAAAAGTGATTCAAACAACTCAATTACAAGATCAAACAACGTGGTGATTGATTTATTGTATTTAGATCTTAGTGTTTGCACACGTTGTCAGGGTACTGAAAGCAGTTTAGAGGATTCTTTGGAAAGTTTAATAGAGCTACTGCAAAGCTCTGACCGTGAGGTTAAATTCAATAAAATACACATTGAGACAAAAGAGCAAGCGATACAGCACCATTTTGTTAGTTCGCCGACTATTCGGGTTAATGGAAAAGATGTTCAAATGAAGGTAAAAGAAAGCCATTGTTCTACCTGTAGCTCTTTAACAGATGGTGCCTCGGTTGATTGCCGAGTCTGGGTATATAAAGATAAAGAATATTCTGTTCCACCTAAAACTATGATTATTGATGCAGTTTTAAATATAATTTACAATACCAAAGAAATGAGCGAGCAAGAAGATCATAGTCAATACAGGCTATCCAAAAACTTAATTGAGTATTTTGAAAAGAAAGATCAGCTTTGTGCTAATGTTACTCCAAGCAAAAGTAGTTCTTGCGGCTCTTGTTAACACTTAGCAATATATAAAGAGCATAACAAGGCATTACACTTTGACCAACAATTCAGCGCGCTAGGTCGGCTAAGATGCGCATTTCACAAAGCTAAAATTCAACACTAATCTATCCGATCATCGCCAGCCGACAGCATATCGTCATTTGTTCAATAGCAATAAAGGGCATTAATAAATATATTTTATTGGTGTCAAATTATCGTCGCAATTATGTCCTTGGTGGAACTTATTTTTTCACTATCAAGTTATTAGAGCGCAAAAAAACATTATTAGTTGATCATGTCATGTTGATGTGTGGGTTGTTCTTCCCGATCATATGCATTGTATTTGAACGCTACCAGAGAATGATGCCGATTACTCTGCCCGTTGGCGTGAAATTAAAAAAGCATTCTCAAGGTCTATTCCAAAAAATGAATACCGTTCTAAAATAAGAATGGCGTAATGAACGTGGCATATGGCAATATCGATTTTGGGAACACACAATCCGTGATGAATTAGATTATCAACGGCATATGGATTATTGTCATTTTAACCCTGTAAAACACGGTTTTGTAAATAACCTAGAACAATGACCTTATTCAACCTTTCATTCCTTGATCAAAAAAGGTGTTTATTCCAAAGATTGGGAT
>JALVDG010000372.1 GCA_027009095.1 Thiotrichaceae bacterium | reverse complement strand
TGCAGTCGGTACTGAAAGCTATGAGCTTGGTTTTCCCAAAGGGAAAGTTGAAGCAGGTGAAGATTTTTTAGAAGCTGCAAATCGCGAAATAATGGAAGAAGTTGGTTATGCGTCGGCAAAACTCACCATGATGAAAGCCCTGAGTTTAGCACCAACCTATATGGGGCATATTACGCATATTGTCTTAGCACAAGACTTAAGTCCACATCGGGAAAAAGGTGATGAACCAGAAGAGTTGGAAGTAGTAAAGTGGAATATTAATGATTCTGATGCTTTAATTGCTCGGGATGATTTCTCCGAAGGACGTAGTTTAGCGGCGCTATTTTTAGCAAAACAACGCTTAGCAAAATATGATTAAAATAAGGTTAAACAAAATATGACAACTGAATTAAATGCACTGCTACCCAAGCTATTACCTGAGGTGAAACGTATCGCCATTGAAGCGGGTGAGAAAATAATGGTGATTTTTAATCGTGGCTTTGATGTTGACTACAAAGACGATAAGTCGCCAGTAACAGAGGCAGATTTGACGGCAAATGCCCATATCATTAAAGAGCTAAAAAAGCTTGCAGGTGATTTCCCTATTCTGACGGAGGAAGAAGCAGCCTTACCGTTTGAAGAGCGTAAAAAATGGCAAACTTACTGGTTAGTTGATCCCTTAGATGGAACAAAAGAATTTATGAATAAACGCGATGGTTTTACCGTCAATATTGCTTTAATTCATCAACATAAGTCAGTATTAGGTGTAATATATGCCCCTGTTTTTGATGTAAGTTACTATGCTTGCAAAGGGCATGGAGCCTATAAAGATAGCAACGAAACACAAGGCAAAAAAATAAAAGTGCGCGCATTAGCCGATGTTCCAACCCTAGCGGTCAGTCGTTCACATGCAAAAGGTGATTTGCTTGCCTTTGTGGATAATATCGGTGAGCATGAAATAATTCGTACAGGCAGCTCTTTAAAAATGTGCTATGTGGCTGAAGGTATCGCCGATATTTATCCTCGTTTGTGGCTAACCTCAGAGTGGGATACAGGTGCAGCGCATTGTATCGTTGATGAAGCAGGTGGTAGTTTGGTTAAAACGGATATGAGCCCCCTGTTATATAACACTAAAGATTCTTTGCTTAATCCCTTCTTCTTTACCATCGGTGGTAATGACCATGACTGGGTACAGTATTTACCTAAAAGTGATGTATAAACAATGAAGCTTCCTGCCATCAATGAAGAGGTTTCATTAGAAACGATCAAACAGATTTGTGAGCATTATGGCTTGCGCGATTTATGGAAAAAGATAGAGAAAGATCCGCCTGCATTAGCTTTCGTCAGTGACGGTTGCACCATGTGGCCAGATAAAACAGGTGGCAAAGATATTTATCCTGCCTGCTTTTTGCATGATCTTAAATACTGGGCAGGCTATGCGGGAGAAGATGTCGAACGCTTAGTTGCCGATGCCGAGCTAATGATTGATGTCGCTCGCATACGTGGCTCCACAAAAATGGCTGAGTTAATGTTTCATGGTGTGCGTATCGGTGGAACAGAAAAATTAAAACAAGCCTTCTCGTGGGGTTTTGGGCGTATTTTGTAAGAGACTACAGTTCAACATGTCTGTAGGAGTATTAGCTTCATCGTCAAGCTACATGCTGTTCCGTCTTATAATTGGTAGCCGATATTTTGGGATACTCAAATTATTTGCTGATGTTACGCAAGTGAAAAAAATATTCATATTTTTTCCTCCGCCCGATGCGTTAGCGAGGCGGAGCTAAAACTCCCATTCTAACCGCGCCGAGCATTTACCCGAGATAATGGACCAGCAGTGAAAGTGTTTGAGCGGAGTTTACGGAGCGAGTTTTTTCACTGCCCATTCTCTCGGGTAAAGCGCAGGAGTAAGCGGTTAGCTGGGTCGCCTTTTCTTTGCTTACTTTC
>JALVDG010000371.1 GCA_027009095.1 Thiotrichaceae bacterium | reverse complement strand
TTATTGATTTTTTATGCTGGACTGGAATGCTCTGAATTGCTGATCAATGGTTTTTTTGTATTAGAACTGAAGTAAAAAAACAACTCATCCTTTTATCATATAGATACTGATGAATTTATAGCACTCTTTTATACTTTGAACGCAATCTTCTCAATAATTAACATATTATCCTATGAAATTACTCCCTATTATATTGGCCGCAGGTCAGGGTACTCGCATGTATTCGCAGTTACCAAAAGTTTTACATACTATTGGTGGAAAGCCGATGTTGCAGCATGTCATTAATAGTTGCCGTAATTTAGATGTAAAAGATATTGCTATCGTCTATGGTCATGGTGGTGAGAAAGTTAAAGCAACAATAGCAGATGATACATTGAAGTGGGTACTTCAATCTGAGCAAAAAGGTACAGGACATGCGGTTGATCAAGCCCGTGAACTGATTAATGATGATTTAGTGGTTATTATTGCCTATGGTGATGTACCACTAATTAAAGCAGAAACATTACAAAGTTTAGTCGATGCTTTATCGGGAGCAGATTTAACCGTTTTAACAACCATAATGGATGATCCCAAGGGATATGGCAGAATTGTTAGAAGCCCAGAAGGAACAATTGAAAGTATTGTCGAAGAAAAAGATGCCAATAATGAGATTAGAAAAATAACCGAAGTCAATACCGGTTTTATTGCAGCACGCGGTAAACAACTAAAGACTTGGCTAGCAAAACTAAGCCCTGATAATGCACAAGGTGAATATTATTTAACAGACTGTATTGCCTTGGCTGTTGAAGATGGCGGAAGTGTTCATGCCGTTGTCTGTGATGATCCGATGGAAGTACAAGGTGTCAATAATCGAGTGCAACAAGCACAGTTAGAACGTGAATATCAAAAAAATCAAGCCGAACAATTACTGCTTAAAGGCGTTTCTCTCGCTGACCCTGCTAGGCTTGATATTAGAGGTGATGTCTCGGTTGGTCAGGATGTGTTTATTGATGTAAATGTTGTATTCATTGGTAAAGTAAGCCTAGGCAAGAATGTTGTTATAGAATCAGGCTGTGTGATTACAGACTCCGTTATTGGTGATAATGCAAGAATAAAGGCTAATTCAGTACTTGAGAATGCACAGGTTGGGAATCATTGTGATGTAGGGCCTTTTGCAAGACTACGACCAGGTGCGGTATTGGCAGATAAAGCTAAAGTAGGTAATTTTGTTGAAATAAAAAAATCAACCATTGGTGAAGGCAGTAAAGTGAGCCATTTGTCTTATATTGGCGATACTCAAATGGGTGTGGGAGTCAATATAGGGGCAGGTACTATTACCTGTAACTACGATGGTGTGAATAAGTTTAAAACCATTATTGGAGACAATGCCTTTATCGGCTCCGATTCTCAATTGATTGCACCTGTTGAAATAGGTGAGGGTGCAACAATAGGAGCTGGCTCAACTATAACAAAAGATGCTCCTGCTGCTGAGCTAACACTTGCTCGATCAAATCAAAAAGTCTTAAAAGGTTGGAAGCGACCAGAAAAAAGACTTAAAGATTAATAAAAATAGTAACTACTCAGCATAATTAGTAACTGCTGAGATTGCGCTCTATTTTGCTCGAGTTCAAGGCAAAAGGGCGGAGTTTATGAGTATAAATGAGCACTTTTAACGCAGAAATCGGGCGAAATAGAGTGCAATCTGAGTAGTTAATAAAAATAAAGAAGAGGTATTTATTATGTGTGGCATTGTTGGAGCAATCGCACAGCGTCCAGTGGTTGAAATTTTATTAGAAGGTTTACGCCGTTTAGAATATCGAGGCTATGACTCTGCGGGTGTTGCCGTTTTAGATGAAAATAATATCATCAAACGTACTCGTGCCTTAGGTCGTGTTGCCGTGTTAGAAGAGAAACTTCATAGCATACCTGCTCATGGCATGATAGGT
>JALVDG010000370.1 GCA_027009095.1 Thiotrichaceae bacterium | reverse complement strand
TATGCTGCTTGAATTTATTCAGTGGCAAGCGCAACGTATTAGCGATTTGGAAGATGAAATTCAGGATCTTAAAAAAGAAACGAAAAAGCCGAAGTTTGAATCCAGCAAAATGGATGAAAACACAGAAGACGAAGCGTCGGAAGATAAGAAAAAAAAGAACTTGGAAGTACATGATCACACGGTACCCGACAGTTAAAGCAAACTTAGGTTGACAAAGATATCTATTTATTTTTAAACTGCGCGGCTCCGTTTTTCAAGTTTCTTTATATTTAAGAAGCCACAACTTTTTTAATTTTATTGAGTGAAAAGGCTTCTTTAATTCAATCATTGATACCTTTGTGCTTTGTATATGAAGGTTTCTTAATTTTATAGAAGGGTCAAAAGATGTACGCTGTAATAAAAACAGGTGGAAAGCAATATCGTGTATCGCCGGGCGATGTTTTAAGGGTTGAAACGCTCTCTGCCGAAGAAGGTGAAACATGGACTTTTGATACTGTATTAATGATTTCAGATGGCGATGACCTAATGGTTGGTTCTCCTATTATTGAAGGTGCTAAAGTAGAAGCTCAGATTAGATCGCATGGTCGTAGAAAGAAAGTAGAAATTATTAAATTTAGACGACGTAAGCATCATCAGAAGCGTACAGGTCATCGCCAAAACTATACAGAAATCTGCATTCAAACTATTAATGGTAATAAATAAGTTATTATACTTTATCTCTATCGTAATAAAATCCCGTGTTGTCACTCAGGACACGGGGTTTCTTAAGTTGTAAAATAGACCAATAAAAATAATATAACTCTTCTTAAAACAACTCTAGGAATCTCAATGGCTCCTTCTCAAAGCCTTGATACAATTTATACCGTCAATACACCCGAAGGTATTGATCTTCAGCTCTCTCCTGCTGGACCTATGCCGCGCATGTTAGCTTGGATGATTGATAGCTTAATCCGTATTGTTATCTATGTGATTACGTTTATTTTGTTAGCTTTTTTAGGCTCGACAGGCATGGGAATTGCTTTGATCATCACATTTGTTGTGGAATGGTTTTATCCTGTTTATTTTGAGTTATTTAAAAATGGTCAAACGCCAGGGAAAAAGTCATTAAATCTTTATGTAGTGCAAGAAAATGGCAGTCCTGTCACACCCTCTGCTTCAATGATTCGTAATTTATTACGCTTTGTTGATTTTTTGCCGTTATTTTATGGTTTTGCCTTAGTCAGCATGTTATTAACTCGACGATTCCAACGTATGGGTGATTTGGTGGCGGGTACGGTTGTTTTATATAAAGACGACGATACGTTGTTAGATAGCTCCAAAGATAATGAGAGTGAAGAGATAAACGCAATTGCTCCACCTGTCGCCTTGCAACTTGAAGAACAGCAAGCTCTTATACAATTTCAACAGCGACAAAAAAAGCTAACCGCAGAACGTGCAGAAGAGCTAGCAGGTTTGAGTGGATTATTAGTTGCAGAGGCAAAAGAGGGAGAGAAGACTAAATACCTTAATGGCTTAAGCTACTGGATAGCGGGGAAGCGATGAGCGCAACAAAACAATCTCAGTTTATCGAAAAATATGAGCAGCAGTGGGAAGAATTTGAGCGATGGCTGGATTATCAGGAGCTATCTCGTAGTCAAAAAAGAAGTAAAAAAAATCCTGTCGAGCCGCCTAAAGATATAGACTTACCGAATACCTATCGACAAATATGTCATCACTACTCCTTGGCAAGCTCTCGTTTATACAGCCCTGTACTATTACAGCGTCTAAATCGTTTAGTGACCAGAGGTCATCAGAGCCTTTACAGTTCACATACTAATTTTTGGCATCATGTTAAACATTTTTTTGCGCGTGGATTTCCTGAACTGATACATAAAGAGTGGCGTTTAGTCGCTTGGGCAAGTGCTTTATTTTATGTGCCATTTTTTGCC
>JALVDG010000369.1 GCA_027009095.1 Thiotrichaceae bacterium | reverse complement strand
TTTATATTTAGCATATTCTTTAACAATAGGCTCTAACTGACTGTACTCAACAGATAATTTACGATATTGATCTTGGTCATTCATTACTTCTGGCTCAGAAAGTAATGCCGCTATTTCTTCGTAGCGTTCACCAAATGCCTCAAGTTTTTGTTGTATAGAAGGTTTCACATTTATCCTTTTTTATCATCGCTACCTAAACCCAAAAGTTTAGTGGCAGCCTGTAATAATTTAATATCGCCACTATGAGCCGCTTTATTCATCGCTATCGTTGGCTCGTGGGCTAATTTATTCGTTAATGTATGCGCTAAAAACTGTAAGACCTCTTCCACAGGTTTTTTATTTGCTAACATTTTTTGCGCTTTTTCAAGCACTTCTTGCTTTGTGTTATTTGTTTTCGATCGATAATTTTGAATTAATTTTACCTGATCTTGTGCCTGCAACCACTCAGAAAAATTTTGAACCTCTTCTGCCACCATGACTTCTGCTTTTTCAGCTGCTTGCTGACGTGATTTTAAATTTTCCTCAATAACTGAGTGTAAATCATCTACTGTATATAAATAAATATCATCCAGATTACCTACCGCCTCCTCAATATCACGTGGAACGGCAATATCAACCATAAAAATAGGACGATGTTTACGCATTTTAAGTGCTTTTTCAACCATCCCCTTACCAATAATAGGCAGTGGTGCTGCCGTTGATGAAATAACAATATCAGCTTCCGCAAGATAATTACTTATTTCCGCAAGACCAATACATTGACCATTAAATTGCTGTGCCAACTTTGCTGCATTATCAATACTACGATTGGCAATAATGATCTGCTTTACACCAGTTGAATAAATATGCCTCCCAACCAACTCAATGGTTTCACCCGCTCCTATTAATAAAACAGTTTGCTCTTCAAGATTGCTAAATATTTGTTTTGCTAAACTAACGGCTGCAAAAGCAACAGAAACAGGGTTTGAGCCAATACTCGTTTGTGTGCGCACTTTTTTTGCAGTAGAAAAAGCAAATTGCATCAAGCGCTTTAAGGTTCGACCTGTCGCTTTTTGATCAGATGCTGTTTTTAACGCTGTTTTTAATTGACCCAATATTTGCGGTTCACCTAGAACAAGGGAGTCTAAGCCACAGGCAACACGAAACGTATGGCGCACTGCATCTTTGTCTGTATGAATATATAAATAGGGGGATAATTTATTCGCTGTCAATTGATGATATTCAGCCAACCAGTTGATAATCGAATCTATTTGACTATGCTTATCTACAGTAAAATAAATTTCGGTTCGATTACAGGTAGATAAAATCATTCCTTCTGAAGAGATATTATTGGCTTGAGCGAGTGCATCAACTAAGCTTTCAGGCGAGAAAGAAACCTGTTCTCGTAGCGCAACAGGGGCAGTTTTGTGATTGACACCGATAACTACAATTGACATAGAAGGGGGATTATTCCGCGATTGTTAGAGCGTGGATTCTCTGATACGTCGCATGATAATACAAGTCTAATTAATCTTTAAAGGAGAAAAAAACATGCTACAACAGTTTATCAAACAGTAATAATGAAAGATTTAAACATTTTTTAACCAATTAGCTGTAATTTAGTTCATTTCATTTAAGCTAAACTATCCTTAATTAATAAATTAGTCCATCTTTGTTGTCATCAATGTGCAATGCACAGGAAGCTATACCCCCCTAAAACATATGCTCCTGTCCTTACGTCTCAAATTTATCGAAATAATGAGTGTTTATGATTTTTAATAAAGCCCCCCTATTTTTATTACTTTCAAGTATTGTCGCCTGCTCAAATTCTGGATCAATATCGATATTAGATCCCACACCCGCAAGACTTAATGATCCTGTTAGCAAGCAATTCTACAATGTAATGGTTGGAGAAATGTATCAGAGGTCTGGTGATGCAAAGCGGGCGGTTGAACATTATTTATCTGTAG
>JALVDG010000368.1 GCA_027009095.1 Thiotrichaceae bacterium | reverse complement strand
TTGCTTGCATTGTGTTTTGGAGTAATCTCCAAGTAACTGAATATCACTTACAACGATATTGCCGTGTGTGAGCGTGCCTGTTTTATCAAAAAAGATATGTGTTACTTTTGCAAGTGTCTCTAAAGCATGTCCTCGCGTGGTTAATACGCCCTTCTCGGTTAACGCACCTATTGCGGTAGTTAATGCCGCAGGTGTCGCCAGAGACAAGGCACAGGGGCAAGTAACCACTAGCACGGATAATGTCACCCAAAAGGCGTTGCTTGGATCGTAAAACCACCAGAAAGCAAACACACTGATGGCGACGATTAACATGATACCAACAAACCATGCAGCAAAACGATCGGCAATTCGAGCGAGACTGGGTTTCTCACTTTGCGCTCGCTCTAAGAGTCTTACGATAGATGAAAGTACGGTGCTATCACCTAGCTTATCCACCTTCATGGTTAAGGGGCTTTGGATATTGTGTGTGCCACCTGTGACGGTATCGTTGGCAGTTTTTCGGATCGGTAGACTCTCGCCTGTTAGTAGTGATTCATTGACGCTGCTTTCTCCTGATACCACTACACCATCGGCAGGGATAACTTCTCCTGGTTTGATTAAAACAGTATCACCTAGCTCTAGCTCATTTACTGCGACAAGGCTTTGTTGATTATTTTTATCGAGGCGTGTGGCTGTCACGGGAAGAAGTCGGATTAGCTCATCGGCAACTTGCCCCGATTTATGTCGTGCACCCATTTCGAGAAAGCGACCAACTAACAGGAAGAAGGTAAACATCGTGACTGAATCAAAATATACCTCCCCCGTATTGCTAATGGTTGCCCATACACTCGAAAGATAAGCTGCTCCAATGGCAATGGCTACGGGTACATCCATGCCGAGTTGTCGCCGTTTAATATCGCGCCACGCGGAGATGAAGAATATTTGTGAAGAGTAGAATATAACGGGGGTGGTAATAATCAGGCCGATCCAGCGCAGCAGTTGTGTCATATTGCTGTCCATATCGGAGACTGCCCCCAGATAGAGCGCCAGTGCCGTCATCATCACCTGCATCATACCGACACCCGCAACGGCTATGCGACGTAGTGCGATATTCTTTTCTTTTTTTTGCAGGGTTTCCATTCGCCCTGAGTCGAAGGGATGGGCATGATAGCCGATATTGCTAATTTCTTTGAGTATGTCACTCAAATGAATTTTATTATTGTCCCATTTTAAGCTGGCACGATGGGTGGAGTAGTTGATACGAAAATCAATCACTCCTGCCAACTGCTTAACATGGTTTTCATTTAGCCAGACACAGGCAGCGCAAACGATGCCTTCGAGAATCAGCGAAGCTTCACGAATGGCTGCCCCATCATCATCTATGCTTTTCCTTACAAAGGATTTTTGTAGCTCATCATCATCATAAATATTTAGTTGACGTAGTTCTTCGGGAACAAGGTCTTCAACTTTTGATGATTTATTAGTACGAAAAGCGTAGAAGCTTTCCAGATTATTTTCGACAATCGCTTTAGCAACCGACTCACAGCCAATGCAACACATGGCTTGCGGTGTATTATTTATTTCGACTGAATAATGAGTTCCTTTTGGAACAGGCAGACCACAATGGAAACAGTCATTTGATTGTTTTTGCTCTGCCATATTTTATTACTTTTTCTCAGGATCGACTACGATTTGACCTTTAATTTCATGAAGGTCATCACCTTTTTTTACCGTCACTAAGATTGTCCATACGCCATAAAGTGGCAAGGTGACATCCGCAGAATAGACTCCTGCTTCACCTTCTTTTAAGTCGATATACATATCTTTGTCTGTATTGACGGTACTCAAAAACGTTGCTTTTACTTGCGCTTGGCTTATCACATTGCCTGCTTTGTCATGTGCTTTTATTACAAAGGGATTGCTTTCATTGATAAGTGGTGCTCGATCCCAGCCACCTGTTATCTTCCAACCACGTTCTTTTTGTATTTTTAATTGTCGCAAATGGGCATTGTACTGACCTTCTTTTTGACGAAAATCATGAGCAACTATCCCTGGCTTATGTGATAAAGATTTTGTAATTAAATTTGATTCTTGTAACGTTAGTAATAAAAAGAAAAAGACAATTAATGCAGGTGCCCAATGAAACCATCCACCTTGTGTTTCTGCACCTTCCATTCGCATACGTGTTGAGCGTACATTGGTTACTATCCCTAAGCCATAACCTGTCATGGTATAAAAGACAAAATGAATTGCAAATACATCTATCCCTGGCCAATATAAATAGGCTAAAGGAAAGTAAACAAACCACATTGTTAATATGGTCGTAAATGCAGCTTTTTTTCCTTCCCATTTTAAACCTAGGTAAAGTCCAAAGAACAATAAAAACGCAAAAATCGTTCCTACTCCTAGGGATAAAAGTAGATGTACATTGTTCATATGTAAGTATCTCAGTGAGTGATAAATTGCGATTCGATAATGACGGGTTCTGTTAAATCGCCTTTAATGGGGGTTACTTTAAAGCGGAAGCTTATATTTCTTGGTTCGTTGGGCTTGTTTGGACGACGTATTACTTTTACAAATAATCGCAATGCTTTGTCTGCACGAACGGAAATTTTTTCGATTTTTCCTAAACTAATTTCGGCATCGTCTAAACCTTCGAGCGATAAATCCAAGATTGCTGGCTTCATGGTTTTATTAATAAAATTAAAGTGATAAGAGTTCTGAATTTTACCGTCCGACATGGTAACAAAAAGAGGTTGTCTTGTTTGCGATACCGAGACATTTAATAATGCACTTCCTGTAATACTAATGTATAAAAGTCCAATGGCAATCAAGGCTGCTATACCGTAACCCACAGATCTTACATTTAAGTACTTATTCTTTTTACCTTGTAAGTTATTTTCAGAGGTATATTTTATTAGCCCTTTATCCCAACCAAATTTTTCCATGATATTGTCACAGGCATCTATGCATAAAGCACAATGGATGCAATCTAGTTGTAGCCCCTCTCGAATATCGATCCCCATCGGGCAAACTTGTACACAGAAGCCACAGTCAACACAATCACCGATGCCATTACTTTTACGTTCTTCTAGTGATTTTAGAGTCTTAATGGGTTTAGCTCGTCCTTTTTTTCCCTCACCACGATTATAATCGTAAGATACGATTAAAGTATTCTCATCAAACATCGCACTTTGGAAACGAGAATATGGGCAGACATGACGACAGATTGCATCACGCGCAAAACCTGCCGCAAGATAAGTCGTTGCCGTTAGAATGAGCGTTGTTATATAAGCAGCAGCGGGGGCTTTTCCTGTAAAGAAGTCGCTAATCAATTCAAACGCATCACCCCAGTACAAAACGAAAGTTAAAGCAGTCCAAAAAGACAAAAATAACCAGAAAAAATGTGTCAATCCCTTTTTTTGGATTTTTTCTTTATTCCATGACTGTTTATCTAAACGAAGCCGCGCAACGCGATCTCCTTGTATTTTATACTCTATCCAACGATAGGCATCTGTCCAAAGGGTTTGGAAGCAAAAATAACCACAAAAAACACGTCCTGCAAGTGTGGTGATAAAGAATAAAAAGACGGCAGCAAAAAACAGGAGAATAGAAAGCCAATAAATATCCTGAGGGTGTATAACAAAATCGAATATATAAAAACGCAGAGAGGCTAAATCAAAAATTAGTGCTTGATCTGGACCAACGGCTCTTTCCCACCGCAACCAAGGCAGTAAGAAAAAAACAGCATAGGCTAGTATCAATATATAAAACTTAATGTTCCGAAAACGTCCTTCCACAGAGCGCGGTTGTATCGCCTTACTATATTCTACAAATTGAACAGGACTTTCTGACATAACTATAAACTCCCCAATGCTTAAAATAAGGTAACGGTATTTCTCTTTGCCATATTAACCAATAAGAGTATAAATTAGCGTATTAGGATTCTCTTTAATAAAACGCAATGTACTGTACAGTACTGTATTTTATTATCACTAATATTCAAATCACTCCAAACAAAAAAGCACGAACAGAAGACTGATCGTGCTTTTTAAATTTACTCTACCATGTTAAAGATACGGATTACTGTCCAGCACCAAATGAGCTTATGTAAGCTGTAAGTACCTTAATTTCAGTATCCTTAAGACGTTCACCCCATGCAGGCATTCTACGTGTTACACCATTAGTGATAACTGATTTTACTGCATTTAACTTAGCTTCTGCTGAGTCTACACCTTTTACATCCGCTATTGTCCAAATTTGATCCGTTAAATTTGCCGAACCTTGCTCTTTCATGCCTTTGGCTTCCGTCGTATGACAAGCGTAACAACCACCTTCATTACCTTGGAAAATTTCTTTTCCTTTAGCTGCTAATACAGGGTCGGATTTTTCACCTGATAAACTCAGTACATAGTTAGCGACCTCATTAATCTTCTCTTCCGATAAGGTATCTTTATAGGAAGGCATAAAACCCAAACGACCATGACGAATAGTATTTTCAATATCTTTAGTAGTACCACCCCATAACCAAGCATCATCACTCAAGTTAGGGTAAGCACCTATAACACCAACACCACCTGTTTGATGACAAGCCGCGCAGTAATCACCAAAGATACCTTTACCAAAAGACTGAACAAATGCTTGAGTATCTGCATCTTTAGCAATATCTGCATAACTCATGCCTTTGACTTTCTCTAGCTCTTTCTTTTGTATAAGAGCCATTTCGCCACTGACCATTTCTTTTTGCAACAAGGCGCGAGTATTCCAGTGAGTTGTGTACTCTCCTGACCTTGTCGTATAAGTAATGTCATTCATTATACCTTTTGTGTACGACTTACCTATTGGCCATGCAGGATAAATCGTCCAGTAAATAAGTGCAAAGATAACTGTTCCATAAAATGCCCAAAGCCACCAGCGAGGAAGCGGGTTATTAAATTCTTGCAAATCATCGTCCCAGACGTGCCCTGTTGTTTCTACGCCTGTTATAGGATCTTTATAAGCCATTATTTTTTACCTTCTGTAGAGGGAGTCTCATCCTGATCATCATCAAACGGGATATATTTATAAGACTCCAATCGTTCACTACGTTGTTTATTGGTATACACATAAAACAGCATACCAATAAAGAGCGGGAAGAAAATTAATAAGGCCGTTATCTTGCTATTTCCAAGATCTGTTAACCACATCCAAATGTCATATATCATATTGAATATTCCTGTTAGTTAGACACTAGCCCTATCAAGTTCGGTTTAATTTTATCTAAACTGAATGAACTCATGTTCATCATGTGCTTTAAAATCAACCATTGTTCCTAATACTTGTAAATATGCAACCAATGCTTCCATCTCTGTCACGCGTGATGGATCACCATCAGTATTTTTTTCTTGCGCTTGTGCTAGAAGGTTTGCATCTGCATTGTTTATATCAAGCATTTTGGCAACTTCCTCACCAAACTTTTTCACATTTGCATCGTATTCAAGCTGTGTTAAAGAATATGGAACACCTACTTTTTTCAGTGCAATCATACGATCTTTAATATCACCATAGGCTAGGTCGTTTTTTAACAACCAAGGGTAGCTTGGCATAATGGAAGTCGGTACAACATCTCGTGGATTATTAAGATGCTTAACATGCCAACCGTTAGAGTACTTTCCGCCAACACGTGCTAGGTCAGGCCCACGTCTCATTGAGCCCCATTGGAAAGGGTGATCATACTGAGATTCTGCTGCTAATGAGTAATGCCCATAACGTAATGCCTCATCTCTAAAGGGACGAATCATTTGTGAATGACAGGTATAACAGCCTTCTCTGATATAAATATCACGACCACGTTGCTCTAATGGGGTATAAGGACGCACTGCATCTTTACCGTCAGCAGTCTGTACTTTTTCAATCGTTCCATCAATATAAAACAGTGGAACAATCTCAACTAAACCACCTATACCAATTGCAACCAGCGTTAGGATAATTAATAAGCCTGCATTTGTTTCGATGCTTTCATGTTTTAACATTTCTATGATCCTCTTAGGCTTTGGCGATTACAGTTGCAGCTACTTGATCTTCCTGCTTCGCGCTACGAATAGTCATATAAACGTTATAGACCATGAGCAACATACCAGCAACAAAGAACATTCCACCAATTGCACGAGCCATTAATGGATAATGCATAAATTCAACCGTAGAAATAAAGGTATTTGCCAAGTTACCAAACTCATCAAATTCACGAAGCTGCATACCTTGACCGATACCTGATACCCACATTGACGTGATGTATAGAAGCGTACCGATAGTTGCTAGGAAGAAATGAATTTTAACAAGCTTCATGCTGTAAAGAGTGGTATTCCACAGTCTTGGAATCATATGATAAAAAGATGCAATCGAAATCATTGCAACCCAACCTAATGCTCCAGAATGTACATGTCCAACTGTCCAGTCTGTATAGTGAGATAATGCATTGACTGATTTCAGTGCCATCATTGGTCCTTCGAAGGTAGACATACCGTAGAAAGAAAGTGCTGTAATCATAAACATCATGATGGGATCTGTACGTAATTTATTCCATGCTCCTGAGAGTGTCATGATACCGTTGATCATACCACCCCAAGAAGGCATTAGTAACAAAATAGAGAATGCTGCGGCAAGCGATGAAGTCCAGTCAGGAATGGCAGTCCAATGTAAGTGATGCGTACCAACCCACATATACATGAAACCTAATGCCCAAAAGTGAACAATTGATAAACGATAAGAATAAACAGGACGACCTGCTTGCTTAGGTACAAAGTAGTACATCATGCCTAAGAAAGCTGCTGTCAGGAAGAAGCCTACCGCATTATGACCGTACCACCACTGTGTCATCGCATCTTGAGCACCAGCGAATAAACTATAAGATTTTATACCAGTTAGGCTGACTGGCATCGCAAGGTTATTAAAGATATGAAGCAATGCTGTCGCTAGTATAAAGGCGAGATAGAACCAATTAGCAACATAGATATGTGGTTGATTACGACGAATAATTGTCATTGTAAAGATAAGGAAGTAGGTTACCCATACAATAGCGATTGCAATATCAACATACCACTCAGGCTCTGCATATTCTCGCCCTTGAGTAATACCAAAGGTATAACCTATACCTGCCACTAAAATAGCGATATTCCATCCCCAGAAGGTAAAATTCGGCCAGAAAGTACCGCCCCACAATCTAGTTTGACAGGTACGCTGAACAACGTAGTAGGAGGTTGCAAATAAAGCATTACCACCAAAGCCAAAGATGACACCGCTTGTATGCACTGGACGTAAACGACCAAATGTAATATTTGCAATATCAAAGTTTAAAAATGGCCACGTCAGTTCTGATGCGATCCAAACGCCAGTTGTCATACCAGCAACGCCCCATATCAACGCAGCAATCGCAAATTTCTTTACGATATCATAGTTATATTGCTCGTTAGAGCCTACTGCACTATGCGCCATCTCAAGTCCTCAAGAAAGTTTAAATAATTTTGTATCGGATGTGTTAAAAATCAAACAGAGTGATTACTACACACGCTGAAATTGATGGAAGAATACAGTAAAAAGGTATAAAAGAAAATGCTCATATAGCACTGTATACATATCCCAATAAGGATATATAACACCGAATAACTTCTATCCCTGATTACAAATTACGTCTACATTTCCACACTATAATCCCTCTATCTTTATATCAAACACATCCTTTAAAAGGATTGATTCATATCAATAGAATCAGCATGAATATTAAACAATGTACTTTTTATGGAGGGGAATAAAAAAAGCCCCTGTCCATCACTGGATCAGGGGCTTTCGAATAATAACCTGGTGATGACCTACTTTCACATGGGGAATCCCCACACTATCATCGGCGATG
>JALVDG010000367.1 GCA_027009095.1 Thiotrichaceae bacterium | reverse complement strand
GCGAGCACTCATGATGGTGAAGATGAGATTATCTTAGATATTTACAAACATTTAAAACAACACTTCCCTCACTTATTATTGATTATTGTACCGCGCCATCCCGAACGGTTTGACGCGGTATATAGTCTGCTAAACAGTTCAAATTACCTAGTACAACGGCGTAGTGATAATAGTAAATTTAATCATCATACCGATATTATCCTCGGTGATAGTATGGGTGAGCTATTACTCTGGTATGCAACGGCTAATATCGCCTTTATTGGAGGAAGTTTAGTTAAAACAGGCGGACACAATCCACTAGAAGCAACTGCTTTGGGCATTCCTGTTGTTAGTGGGGCACATATATTTAATTTTAATGATATTTATCCCATACTGTGCAATGAGAAACTTGCTTGGATTGAAAATACTCAAAATGATATTGAGAACAAAATAATTAAAATTCTTCAATCAGAAAATAGCCATTTTAAGAAGTATTGTGATCAATTTATGAGGCAACATCATGGAGTAGTCAGCAAACTACTAGCACTCCAACAAGTTTGGCTTGCCCGTAGGGAGTAAGCCAAACTTGATGGAGTGCTAGAGCATATTTGTGATACATTTCAACATGAGTCTCCCTTGGTTGATTGAGTTTTTCTTAACTTTTTACATCTGAAAAGTGTAATTTTTAGTAAAAAACATGCAACCTATTAGATTATTTCCAATCTAAGCATTTGAAGAGTAGACCTAAATCACCCGACTGTACTATTATCAGGAGTAGGAATGCGATGTCGCAATTTTAACCATTCAGGACGAATGCCTTATGCTAAAAAAAGTTATCAGTTTATCATCCAAACCCTACCAAAAAGGAGCGTCTAACCTCCTTATTGGTGTTCTTGTTGCAGCCATAGCACTTATTGGCTTTCTTTACTTAAAATCTCGTGGGATTATTTCGATCCCCACATCAATCTCAAATGCCGCTACATCAATTAATGAGACCATTAATCCCTTTAGTAATGATTATTCTGGTTATGGCGTACAAATTTCAGCAAGTCATTATCTTGATGATGCCAAAGAGGTTATGAATCAGTTTGCTGATGCAGGGTACTCTGCTTTTGTTGTTTCATCTGAAATACGTGGTAGCACTGTTTACCAAGTACGTTTAGGTCCTTACGAAACGAGAGAAGAGGCAAATACGATTAAAAACAGAATTAAACGGCGCTTCAAACGTAGTAAGTATGTAAGAAAAAGCTTTATTGTTTACCGCGACTAAGGAGTGCGCACGAAACAACTTCCCGATCTCTAAGCTTGTTTTTTTATTATTGCAACTCGGTTGATCCCATTCTTTGCGTAGAATCACTTATGCACTGGTGAGTTCATTCAATCTGAAATAAACACTCTGTATTAGAGCCTCGGGATGTTATTTCGTACACATTCCTAATTTAGTACACATTCCTAATTTAACCGTATTATTATTATGACAAAGCAAATTAGTATCAGCTCTCTTACTATTTACCCCGTAAAATCACTGGCAGGTATATCACTAGAGAGTGCTGAACTTGATAGTATGGGGTTAAAAAATGATCGACGCTGGATGTTAGTCACTCCCGAAGGTGATTTTTTAAGCCAACGAAAAATACCCAAAATGGCGTTAATTCAACCTCGTTTTGTTGATGATCAATTAATATTAAGCCATGATAAGCAAGAAGATTTCGTGGTTCCTGTGGCTAATCCTCAACATACCATGCAGGTAACGATATGGAAGGACTCTGTCACTGCCTTGCGTATTGGGGATGCCGCAGATGAGTGGCTATCACAAATATTAGAGATTAAATGTCACCTCGTTTATATTCCTGATAGCGAAGTGAGGCAATGTGACCTTGAATTTTCCAAACAAGGAGAACGCACGGGATTTGCTGATGGTTTTCCTATTTTACTTATTTCACAAGCATCTTTAGATAATCTTAATAAACGCTTGGAAGAGCC
>JALVDG010000366.1 GCA_027009095.1 Thiotrichaceae bacterium | reverse complement strand
CATCCTTTAATGATTAAAGAGGTACATCAGGCGATTGCTAAACGCCCTCCCGCTATTTTAATTTCGGCTTATCTTACGCAATATGAGATGTGTCTTGAAATTGGCAAAGCAGCAAAAGCGGCGGGTATTCCTGTGCTATTAGGAGGCCCTTTTTTCAATATAGCGAATGTCACTAAGGAGTGGTTGCAAATAGAGGGTATAACGGCGATTGTGGGTGGTGAGGTTGATTTTACGATTGCCGATATTGTTAATACCTTATTAGCAGGTGGAGATTTAAGTCAGCATAAAGGTGTGTTTTTGCCCAATGGAAAAAATGGCGGCATTGTACCGCCTTTAAAAGAGTTGAATATGTTGCCTGTGCCTGACTTTACAGATTTCCCCTGGGATAAATACCCGCATCCTATTATTCCAATCATGACGGGACGTGGTTGTAGCTGGGGAGCTTGTACTTTTTGTGGCGATGTTATTTCTGCGAATGGACGCACTTTTCGTTCACGAGGTATTTCTTCAGTACTTAACGAACTAAAGCAGCAATCTAAGATATATAATAGTAAGGATTTTATTTTTCTTGATATTAAATTAAATTCCGACCTTAAAGTATGGAATGGCTTAATTGATCACTTTCAAGATTATGTTCCAGAAGGGCGATGGATTGGCACAGTACATGTCAATCATAAGGGTGAAAATGGTTTATCAGCCGAGCGTTTAAAAGCAGCAAAAAAGGCAGGTTTAACACGGGTATCCTTTGGCTTAGAATCAGCGAGCCAAAGTTTATTAGATAAGATGAAAAAAGGCACGAAAATTGAAGATTGTTCTGCGTTTATCCTCGCGGCACATGCCGCAGGAATAAGTGTGCGAACCTCGATGATGCAGGGGTTTCCAGGTGAAACAGTAGATGATTTACGCGCAACCAATATGTTTCTAAAAAAGCACTTTCATGCACTGGATAGAGTACGCTTATCACTTTTTAAACCTTTGCCAGATACCCCATTTGATCGTATGTATCAAAAGAATCCTGATAAATATACTAGCTTAAAACAGTTTAAATGGGACTATAAACTCGCGCGGGGTTTGTACCGTTATCATCCAAGTCGTGATAAAGACTACCGTAAAGCCAAGCGGGAATTATTAAAAATAGTATATGAGATCAATAAAAAACCATTAACGGATGATGCACAACAATTTAACGGTATGATGTAGATAAGTACCCGCGTAGAATTAATAATCCCAGTAAAAAAGGCTATAAATGCAAACCATTAAACTTGTTGGAGTACCAGCAGAAACCACTCTATCGCCATCAAAAATCGTTTGTATAGGACGTAATTATGTCGAGCATATTCAAGAGCTAAATAACGAAGTACCTAGCGAACCTGTTATCTTTATTAAACCTAATTCGGCAATCTCAACAACACTTATTGCAGGAGATGAGGAAACTCACCATTATGAAGCCGAGATTTGTTTTTTAATTAAAAACAATCAATTACAGGGCGTAGGAATGGGCTTGGATATTACTAAACGAGAAACACAGTCACGTTTAAAGGCAAAAGGTCTTCCGTGGGAGAGAGCAAAAGCATTTAATGGTTCGGCTGTATTCAGTGACTTTATAAAGCTAGAAGTACCACTTGAGAGTTTACAATTAAACTTATCAATTAACGATGTACTCACTCAACAGGCGAGTTATGAGTTGATGATATATAAACCGCACATTATTTTAGAGGAAGTGCAAAGCTTTATGTCCTTTGAAGATGGCGATATTTTAATGACAGGAACACCGAAAGGCGTAGGAAAATATCATCAGGGAGATCAGTTTAAAATGGAACTGTATTCACAAGAAACCTTGTTACTCAGTCAAAACTGGCAAGCTTGTCGTTTATAACTTCTTTTTTTCTGGAACAGGGTCGTATCCACCCTCAGCCCAAGGGTGGCAACGTAAAATACGTTTAACACCCATAAATGTGCCTTTGATTGCACCGTG
>JALVDG010000365.1 GCA_027009095.1 Thiotrichaceae bacterium | reverse complement strand
ACAATTGGGGAAGCTCTCGCTTTTTCTACTTATCTAAATTAATTGTCCGAAGTATTGAAAAAAGTTAGAGGACTCTAGTGTACTGCAACGAAATTCTAAGCAAATCAAACTGCGACAAAAAATAATTAGTATGATTTGAATCATACGCCATTTTGTTACAAGCTCTGTATGATGTTTATCAATTAACCGCTAATTTGAGGTAGTACCCAATGAATATAAAAAATCCAATTTCTACAACCGTATTATGTGCCACATTATTATGGGGCGCATCTCCAGGTGTTTACGCTAATGAAGACAAAAGACAGTTTGTGGAAATGCCTAAAATGATGCAAGCGCATCAATTAGCCAATATGCGCGATCACTTAATGGCGATTAATGAAATTCTTATGAGTATGGCAGCAGATGATTTAGACAAAGCTGCAAAGATTGCGGAGTCTCGCTTAGGAATGAGTTCCCTCTCAACACATGGTTCGAGTCACATGGCTAAAGTGATACCAAAAGAAATGGGTGCAATAGGGCAAAGTATGCATAAAGCAGCCAGTCGTTTTGCTTTAAAAGCAGAAGAAGGAGAGGCTTTACCTGCCTATAAAGCACTTCAAGAAATTACTGCTGCCTGTGTTGCCTGTCATGCGGCTTATAAGACACATAAATAGGATATAAAATTATGCTTAGATCATCTCTTATATTAAGTCTTCTATTGTTGTTTTCCTCCACTGCCATATCAGCAGGTGAAGTTAAAAAAGAAGAGACCAAAGCAGTGGAAGCTAAGCCATTGAAAACTAAGGTTGATACACGTATTAACCTTAGTTTTACAGCCGATGAAAAGGCCGCATTCTTAGCAGAAATGCGACAAATGCTTACTAGTATACAAGGCATTCTTGCTGGTATTGCTAGTGATGACCCTAAGCAAATCATAAAAGCGGCTCGCTATTCAGGCAATAGAATGGCCAGAGCAACACCTGAGTCGATAAAGAAAAAAACACCCCTAGCCTTTAAACAAATAGGCGGCCCAACGCATATGATGTTTGAAGAACTGGTTATTCGCGCTGAAACAGATGATATGGATATGTTGGTTGAGTTTACGGGTGAACTAATGAAACAATGCCTTGCCTGCCACGCCATGTTCAAAGTCAGTGAATAGCTAAAGGGAGGCAATAAATCTTCTGTACAAGGAGTGTAAGATTCATCTTATTATACCCCCGATGCCGATAGGCGAGGCGGGTAAAACTCATTAGCCTCACCTCGGTATGGCAAAAGATAAATCTTTCACTCCTGATTAAAATTGCAAATTTTAAGATCTAAATGAGGCAATGTAACATCAGTTATTATGATTCTCTACTTTAGTTATCATCTTTTGCCCATAAAGAAACAGTCGCCCCCATCTTTTCAAATATTTGTAACAGTCCATAATAGGTACGGTTATGAAAGATAAATTCTTTGGCTAAATAGTCGATTTTAAAGGAGTGATGCAGATGCTCCATCGGTTCTTTACCACGCAGGGTATAATCTGCATTTTTAGCAAAATCAAAATGACTTTCTCGATAGGGTTCAGTAACCCACTGTCCAAAGGGACGTAATACACGGTTATAATAATCGTGATTAAAGTCTTTATGGCTCATGCCTAATATGTCATAGATAGCAAACACAGCATCAGGATCATCTTCAAAATAAGCTTTTACCAATTAAAGGGTAGGCATTGGTAAATTTATCGGACATTTTCCGTACACAGCCAAAATCAATAACCGTAATAGAGCCATCTTCATGAAAGATATAATTACCTGGATTTGGGTCCGAATGGAGGCGTTGTAAATCTTGGGATGAATGTATGAAAAAATCATAAAGTAGTTGGGCGTATTGATTACGTTGTGTTTGGCTTGGGTTTGTCGCTAACCAAGCGTCTAAATGCAAGCCATCAACAAAAGCGGTTGTCAGTACCCGTTTACTGCTTAATTGAGGAAAAACAGTAGGGACCGAAATGC
>JALVDG010000364.1 GCA_027009095.1 Thiotrichaceae bacterium | reverse complement strand
ATCGAATAAAATATTTTTTCGATTCATTCTCAAATATCTTTTGAAAGCTCGTATTGTTACTCATTCGAGCATCCTCAACGATCTGCATATCTTCAAAGCAACTATCTGCAAATATAATACTCCCCGTTGGAGATAATTTATCAATGGCTAACTCCCATATTGAGACTTGTTTTTCACTACCAATCAAACTAGGATCTATAACGATTAAATTAAGGTCGCCCTTATTTCTCTTTTGTAATACTTTGTAAAAAGTCACTTCTTTATTAGCAATATAAACCTTACAGAATAATTTCCCCAACTGTGAGTTTAAAGCGGGATCATTACTCAAAAGAGCACATCTTTCTTGACGATATATATGATGATTGTTAGATAATAGCCTCATTATACTTCGCCCAAAACCTGTCGATTGACATTCAGGACATTGATGTACTAACTCTTCCCCATCTCTATCCAGCAAAAACTGCTTACCCTTCCAGCCACAAATATTGCACGCTTGAATTATTCCCTTTTTTAATATATCTAACTCTGTCGACACAGTATCGACTGTTAAGGGATGGGCAATAAGCGTTTTTTCACTCGTAATTGCAGTTAATGTGGGACGAGTCTTTACGGTAAGAGATGCAACTTCGGGAAGACTACCTAGGGTATAACCTTCACTCTCAATAAAATAAGACATTTCAATATCCATGCCGCCATGTGGAATTGCATGATTAAACCCTCCATGCTTTTTCACAAAATCCTGTCGAATAATATAAATCCCTCCCTGCACATGCTTAAATATACGTTCAGGATTATCTAGGGCGTAATGCTTATTGCGGAAGTTATCAAACTCAGGATGCTGTGCATATTCTTTACCATAAATATAACTAGGCATCTGCGATAGGTGTCCTGCTATCATGTCGTTAGAATGAGTACGCATATAGTTTAGTAAACTTCGTTCCCAGCCATGTGATTTAATAAAGCCTTCTTTACTACAGATATAAATTGAAAATTCATTCTCTGATAGCTCTAAAGCGATATTTGATGCAGGTCCACAATATTGATTATCATATTTTCTAATTAAACGAACATTTGAGTAGCCTTTCACATGCTCCTGTAGCTCTTGCCAAAAATCATCATCACTTGCATTATCAATAATGGTTAATGTGAAAGTGGTTGTGGTATAAGCAAATATACGCCGTATTATTTCAAAGGTCTCTTTTCTGTCATCGTAGTCTTTGGTGTTAAAAGTCACTAAAAATATATCAATAGTGTAATTCTGCCAAGTATCCAACAAATTACTCATTGTTTTTTCTACACCAACCTTTTTATCTAAAAAGCTATAAGCACGCTTAATCATTGCGGTACGTCGAGCTTCTGACATCGATAAAAAATACTCTACACGTTTAACTAAGTCATTAACATCACCAGCAGTTGCAATTAAAGCATCAACATCATCGGTTAAATAATCGGGTATCGCTGCAATATCAGTTGTAATAACAGGTAATCCAACCGCCATTGCTTCAAAAATAACGGTCGGTAAGCCATCCATATCTCCATTTTCAGCCACAACACAAGGAGCAATGAGGAAATCGCTTTCTTGATATACTTTTGCTACTGCTTCTTGAGAAGTTAATGCCCCTTTTAGGAGTACATTTGATAATCCTAAACTCTTTATTTGTTTTTTATATTCCTCTTCAAGTGGACCATATCCATAAACATCAAAAATTACATTCTTATCTTTTAATAAAGCTGCCGCTTCTATTAAAATATTAATTCCCTTTTTCTCCACAAACCGAGAAATAACAACACCATGTTTTATGTTTTTATCTTCTCTTTCTTTAGATGATATTTTTTCATCTACTGTAAAATCAGATACATTGATAGCTTGAAGATTAAACGCTATTTTTTCTGCTGGCACACCACAAGATTCTATAAACTGCTTATGAAACTCACCGTGTACAAATACTTTTAAACAAAGAGGATGCTTAGAAATTTCGGCAAT
>JALVDG010000363.1 GCA_027009095.1 Thiotrichaceae bacterium | reverse complement strand
CGGAAATTGTAAAATTATTACAGGGAATTGTTGATGACTCTATAGAATAATAACAATAAAATAATCTCCTTATTTATAAAAAAATAAAGGAGATTATTTATTTTTAATACATTATATATAATTAATTATTTGAAGAGTAATTAGCATCTATTACTGATATATTATTACTAGATGTTGCATGAGTATCATTATAACTAACTGTAAATACTTTATCACCTGCATCCTCTTGAGTATTAGCGGTAAAAACTTTATGCATATGATTACTTGCTATATAAATATCCTCTCCATAATCTTCCTCGCTAGCTATCGCAGCACTAGAAACGATTAATCCAAAAGCAACAGATGCGATAATTTTAGTTATATTGTTTTTCATTTTATTCACCTTTTTATTTTAAGTAATGTTTATTACTTTTCCTTGTTTATATTAACGATATATTATTAACATTAGATGCAATATTGTTTTTTATTAAACTATATTGCTCTTGTCGTGAATATAAACGCAGTTTCTAATATTTAAGATGCAATAAAATAAATTAAAAAGATTACTGACCTGTAATCTTTCGATACTGCCCATTTTCTATACCGTCTATCGTCCAAGAGCCAATACGATAACGAATCAAACGTAAGGTCGGATAACCTATCGCAGCAGTCATTCGACGTACTTGGCGATTACGTCCTTCGCTAATAGTGATCTCAATCCAAGTATCTGCAATATTTTTTCGATAACGCACAGGAGGCGTTCGTTTCCATAAAAGATAAGGTTCGTGAATGACTTTCACTTTCGCTGGCAAGGTCATGCCATCTTTTAACTCAATGCCATCGCGTAAGCGTTGTAAGGCTTCTTCACTAGGAATACCTTCTATCAGCACCCAATAAGTTTTGCTCATTTTATGATTAGGGTGTGCGATTTTATGTTGTAATTTACCGTCATCTGTCAGTAGTAATAAACCTTCACTGTCCTTATCTAATCGTCCTGCAGGGTAAACATGCTTTTGTTTAATATAAGATGATAGCGTCTCACGATTGTCGCTATCGCTAAATTGAGAAAGTACACCATAGGGCTTATTAAATAGGATTAATGTTGACATAATTCGTTTCTGTTGAAAAAACAGATCATTATAGACGAGTTGTTTTTTCTGAGGTTTTATTATGAATATATTTATAACTATTTTAATGATTAGCAGTGCTTTGTTTTTATCCGCCTGTACTAGCATGCCTGTGATGAACAAACCTTTGGATAAGTTTTCGTCTACTAATTTCACTAAAAAAGAGCTTAAAAACACAAAGGGAAGGTCTGATGATTTAGCCTTAATCCTTACTTTTTCAGGGGGAGGCACAAGAGCTGCAGCACTTTCTTACGGCGTATTAGAAAAGCTGAAAAACACATCGGTTTATTTTGATGGTAAAAATAGGCGCTTACTTGATGAGATTGATCTCATCTCCTCAGTATCAGGTGGAAGCTTTACTTCAGCTTATTATGGACTGTTTGGCGATGAGATATTTAAAAGTTTTGAAAGTAAATTTCTGAAGAAAAAAATCCAAACAGAGCTATTAAAGCTATGGCTTTTAAACCCTAAAAACTGGGTGAAACTTGTCCCTGCGGTGTTTGGGCGCAGTGATTTAGTCGCTCAATATTACAGTGAAAAAATATTTAACAAGAAAACCTTTGCTGATCTACGCAAAGATGCGCCTCAACTTGTTATTAATGCAACTGATCTATCGGTAGGCAAAGGTTTTGCCTTTACGCCTTACTATTTTAGCTGGATTTGTTCCGATCTACAGAGTTTTCCTATAGGACGAGCTGTCGCTGCATCATCCGCCGTACCTGTTCTATTTTCTCCTGTATTACTAGAGAATCACATGGGAGAGTGCAACTACTCACCTATTTTATGGGCTAGTACAAAAAATAAAAATATTAACAAACGCTATCGACGTGCTTTGGATATAAAAAAGTATCGTAATAATAAAGACTATGCTTTTTTACATCTTGTAGATGGTGGTGTTGCAGATAATTTAGGCATCCGTTCACTGCTTGATATGGTGGCTTATCATAATAATAGCATGTGGGATTTACTAAAAACGTATGGCATGAAAAAGACCAAGAAAATGGTGTTTATTGTCGTCAATGCGTCTAATCCAGCACCTAAGCATTTTGCTAAATATAGAAATTCACCAAGCACTCAAGAGATAATACAGTCGGTAGCACGAGTACAATCTAATCAATTTAATGATGATACCGTTGATTATTTGCGTAATAAATTTCTGACTTGGCAAAAACAAATAAAGCAACAGCGTTGTGCTGAAAATTCCACACCTCATTGCAGTGATATTAAGTTTTATCTTATCGAAGTGAGCCTCAACCATCTTAAAGCAGGCTATAATGATTTTTTAAAAGATGCACCAACAAGCCTAGAATTAAGCGATAAAGTGGTTGATAAGCTAAAAGCATCAGCATCCCAGTTATTAGATAACTCAAGTGAGTTTCACACTTTTTTAAATGAGTTAAAACGGAAGTAAGTACTCAAGCCAAAAGATATACCCCCCCTGTTTTGTATCTCAACACAGGATACATACAACTTATTTCATGCGCGTTCCTAAGCTTTCTTTCGAGCAAGCCAGCGATAAAGACCATAAACAAGCAAGCCGATGGGGAGTATAAATAAGAAAAAGATGGCAAGGCTGTATAGTTGCCAATCAGGCATTTCTATTTTGGTGTCGGGTGCTACTTTGGCTTTAATTACTAAGAGATTTTCATTGGCACTAAGCCAGTTAAATAGGCGTTCGGTAAATTCTAAGTTTCCTCCATAGCCAATAAACCCGTTACTCATAAAGTTACTATCTCCAATAACCACCACACGTTGTTGCTTGGATTCTTTATTTTTAGCGCTTCTACTTAAGGCAATACCTAAATTAACAGGTCCTGCTATATCATCGCTATCTTGGTCGTATTGAATATTTTTAGATAACTCGGTGGCGTTTGTTTCTAACCAAACTTTATTTGAGCTGGTGAGAATAGCATCAAAATCCCAGATAGCTTTGACCGAAAGATCACGTTGTACCAATGTGGCATAGGAAAAGAGCGTTTGACCTTGCTGTTGCGCCATTAGCTCTGAATCGCCATAACGGGTAATGGGAATAATGGTTGGGCTATTTACATCAATGAATGATTTATCGTCAACACTTAATAATCTGCCTTCTGGAATATTAAGGGTGAGTGTTTTTTCTAAGGCTTCTAAACCTGCTTTTTGATTGGGTTCTGTTAGCCACAGTAAATTTCCACCATCGGCAAGGTATTTATTGAGGATATTTACTTCTTCTGGAAGATAGTTTTGTTTGGGTGCTGCAATCACCACAAAGCTAGTATTACTGGGAATAGACTTTGTACTAAGCAATGTGTGTGGTTGTAATTTAAAGCCTTTTCTTTGCAACTCTTTGGCTACATCACTAAAACCTGAGGAGCCAGTATCAAATAATCCTGCTTCTTTGTGACCTTCTAAAAAAATAATAAGACGGTTATCTTTACGTTGTAAGCGTTGAATGGCATTGACGATACTTTGCTCTGTTACAGAGCTTAATGCTTCTGACTGCTTACCTAGTTTAAGAATAACTTGGCTTTGTTCTTGTACACCGTCTGCTTTTGCTCGTTCAGGATCTAGATCAGGGTTTATTATTTCTACACTAACCTCATCATTAAATTGTTGATATTTAGCCACTAGATCACGTATTTGCTGATGTAAATCAGCATCGTCAGGAACATAAGCAATAAATTCTAATGGCTCTTTGAGACTTTTTAATAAGGTTTGCGTGGGTACAGATAATGTATTACGGCTACCATAAGTTGCATCATAACTTGTTGTATAGTGATAGCTAAACCATGCGCCAATACCAGCAAGTGCTAAGAGTAAAAAGGTAAATAAATAATTACTTGCTTTAAAGACGGCTTGATTTTTTTTCATGCTTAAGCCCCCAGTCTTTGATTATCTAAACGACGTATGGTCAACACTAAAAACAACACCGTAAACAGTAAATAATAAATAATATCCCGACTATTAAGCATACCATCGGTAAAAGAGAAAAAGTGACTGATATGAGATAGATAAATAAACAGCTCGCTGGCACTCGTGCTGCTTGTGCCTGACATATAAAGAACGATAAATAGGAGTAACAAACCAAAGGTACTGATAGCAGCAATCATCGCTTGTGAAGTAAGCGATGAGATATAAATGCCAGCCGCAGTAAAAGAGCCAAGTAGCAAGAACAAACCCAATGCCGATGTTGCAATGCGCCCATAATCTAAGCTAGTCCCTAAAGAGAGTGACAAAGGCATTAGGCTGACCATCGCGACAATCAATACGATCAGCATCAATAACCCCGTGAATTTCCCTAAGACTAACTGTGTAAAGGTAATGGGGGATGATATAAGCAGTGCTAAGGTTTTATTCATGCGCTCTTCGGCAAAACTACGCATTGTCAGTATGGGGATCACCACTAGCATAATGACACCTGCCCAGAGATAAATACGAGAAACCACCACATCGGTTACGCCTAAAGATAGCTCTTTGCCAACCCCTTCGTTTTGTATACCCACGATAAAACCATCGAGTAAGAGTAAAAACATTAGCGCAAGGATAAACTGTAAAATAGCCAAAATACTCCACGCTAAAGGGGAGTTAAACAGACGTTTAAATTCAGTCCAGCCAATCAGCGATATTTTATTCATCCGCTCCTCCTTGCAATGCTCCTTGACTAACTAATAAGGTAAATATCTGCTCCAGTGATGCACTCGCAGGTAAATCATCATCACTATAATTCTTTAAGGTTTCTAGTGTATCCACAAAGACTGTTTTACCTGCACTGATTATGTGTACCCTATCGCACACAGCTTCTACCTCTTGCAAGATATGAGTCGATAAAATAACACTGTGATGTTTGGATAATTGACGGATTAAACTACGGATTTCTTGGATTTGGATAGGGTCTAAACCTACAGTTGGTTCGTCTAAAATAATAACCGATGGCTGGTGAATAATGGCTTGCGCGATGCCTACTCGCTGCTGATAACCTTTTGATAAATTAGCAATGAGGCGTTTTTGCATATCCTCTAGCCCACATTGCGCCAAGACTTGATTAATCGCACTTGTTACTTTTGCTTTAGGAATATCATGCAAACGAGCGCAATAACGCAGAAACTCGACCACGCGCATATCACTATAAAGAGGCGGTGTTTCAGGAAGGTAGCCTAACTGTTGTTTAGCACTTAGTGCATTTTCTAAAAGATTAACGCCTGCAATCTCAATCGAGCCGCTACTGGGCGCAATATTACCTGTTAGCATTTTCATGGTGGTAGACTTTCCTGCACCATTAGGCCCTAGCAAGCCTAATACTTCACCTTTATGCAAGCTGATACTGACATCATTAACGGCATGATGCTGATCGTAATAGCGATGTAAATGATGAGCTTGTACTAGCAATTTACTTGGCATTATTTCCCCTTATTCTCTTTTTTTGTAGCCTTTATTTTTATATCCATCACTTTATAGACATTCATTTATTCAAGTTCATTTGATGGCTAAAAAGCTGAAGCTTTCACCTCCTTTTATCAGTAACATATTGATGTTATTGGATAAGCTATCGCTTATCTAGCCTCAAGATTAATATAGTGTGCATTTAAGCTATCAGCGAGTTGTTTCGCTTTGTTTAATTTTATTTCAGCTATTTCACTGTCCAAGACATAAATATCGACATTTATTATTTTATCAAGTTGAAGATGCTGTAAATTATCGCGGCTACGTCCATCGCTAATAATAAATATTTTTTGTCTTTCAGTAATATGAGTCTTTTTTCGTTTTAACACAAACGCCTGAATTTCATCCAAAGCTTTGCCTAATGGTGTACCTCCACCTGCTTTAATGGTGGATAATATAGTGTCGATATTATAAGCTGCTTTGCTTGGTTTAATTAACCATTCTAGCTGTTGATTACCAAAACATAATAATGATAGAGATTGACGTTGTTGATAAAAGTATTCACATAACGATTGTACGACTGCCATAGACTTACTTAATTGTTGGCTAGCAAGGGTTGAAGCAGAGGTATCCAAGGCAATAATATTTAAGGTTGAGATAGTTTTGCGTTGCCCTTGATACAATAATGTTGATATTTTTTCTCTATTCTCTGGTTTAGTTAAGGTCGCTTGCCAATTAATGCGCTGTTTTGACGGATGATGACCTGAGATACTTGTTAAATTAGTGAGATTATTTTTATCCGTGCTAGCTGTGGCACTATATTCTAGTGTTTTTTTTTCTCTTGCCGATATTGACTATTTTTTGAGGTGAATCTTTTGGGGTCTAGCTGACGGGTTAAACCAATAGTCACTTCCTCTGTTGGCATAACACCCCAATCACCCTGTACATTGTCATTATCTACATGATCATTCTTATCGCTAGAAGGCTTATCATTATTTTTATTAAATGATTCTTGTTGTTCTACTGCTTTATTTTTCTCAGAGTTTTGCGGTGGTGCTTGTCGACGATGGGCTAGTACTAGCTCTGTTACCGCATCAATATCTTCTTCTATGATACTTTTGCTACCACGCATTGCACTGTGCGCTCTTGCAGCACGAAATAAAGAAAGGTCTGCACGCACACCTTCAACACCTGCTTGCAAACATCGTTTAGCAATCTCTCGTTTCATCTCGGTAGAGGCTTTGACATGCTTTAAAATATGCGTGGCATGACGTACTAACTGTTTGGTCGCATTTTGTCGCTCTTGGTATTTTTTATGAAAGCCAACAGGATCATGCTCAAATGCTAAACGTGACTCAACAATCTCTATACGATCATCTAAATTAGGATTTTCACTAATCTCTACATATAAACCAAAACGATCAAGCAGTTGAGGGCGTAAAGCACCTTCTTCTGGGTTCATTGATCCGATCAAAATAAACTGAGCATCATGCTGATGAGAGATACCGTCTCGCTCTAAATAATTAACCCCCGAAGCACTGACATCGAGTAATAAATCAACCAGATGATCCGCTAGCAAATTAATTTCATCAACATACAGTACACCTTGATGCGCTTTTGAAAATAAGCCTGGCGAAAATTTTAAGCGACTATTCTCTAAGACTTGCTGTACATCTAATGAACCCAGTAAACGGTCTTCTGTAACACCCAAAGGGCAGTTTACAAAGGCTTGATTATCTAATAAATCCGCTAAACTACGAGCAAGCGTAGACTTAGCCGTACCTCGATTACCACTAATGAGTACACCACCTAAAGCAGGGTCGCACGCGGAAAGTAATAAGGCTTTTTTTAGTTTATCTTGACCGATAATGGCTGAGAAAGGGTATTGAAGCTTTGAAGATTTAAGCATCTGCGTATTATATGCAATTAATCTATAAATGACAGGCATAAAAAAGCACCTAAGATAAGGTGCTTTTTTACCTATAGAAGCTCACTTATTAAATTTCATTTTGATGACTGAAAAGCTGAAGCTTTCACTCCTGCGGAAATTTAATTGTGAATATCTATAACAGTTTGCGAACTCTTTATTTACTATGTTCAACCATGTAATTAACCGCTGCTTTTACTTCATCATCAGATAATGACATATTGCCACCTTTAGGAGGCATTACACCTTTACCTGTTATAGCGGAGTGATAAAGAGCGTCCATACCCGTTGCTATACGAGGAGCCCAAAGTTCTTTGTTACCAAAGACGGGAGACCCTGCAACACCTGTTGCATGACAAGAAAAACACGTTGTGTTGTATACCGCTTCGCCGTTTGCTTTAGGTGCTTCTGCTACTTTTTTGGGTTCAGCCTTTTTCTCTTCTTTAGGCGCAGCTGGTGCTTCAGGTGCTTTTTCCACTACTTTTGTTTCTTCCTTAGGCGCAGCGGGTACTTGAGGTGCTTTTTCCACTGCTTTTGTTTCTTCCTTAGGCATAGCGGGTGCTTCAGGAGTTTTTTCCACTGCTTTTGTTTTTTCTTCCTTAGGCATAG
>JALVDG010000362.1 GCA_027009095.1 Thiotrichaceae bacterium | reverse complement strand
CCGTTTAGAATATCGAGGCTATGACTCTGCGGGTGTTGCCGTTTTAGATGAAAATAATATCATCAAACGTACTCGTGCCTTAGGTCGTGTTGCCGTGTTAGAAGAGAAACTTCATAGCATACCTGCACATGGTATGGTAGGTATCTCACATACCCGTTGGGCGACGCATGGTGAGCCAGCAGAGCGCAATGCCCATCCTCATCTCAGTAATAATCATATTGCGATCGTTCATAATGGCATTATCGAAAATTACGAAGAATTACGCGAAGAGTTACTTGAAAAAGGCTATCAGTTTGAATCAGAAACTGACACCGAAGTGGTTGCACATCTAATAGAAGAAACATTAAAAAGTGAATCTTGCTTGATGGATGCCGTTAAGGTGGCAACAAAAAAATTGCGAGGAGCATATGCCTTAGGGGTAATCTCACCCGATGAACCAAATACTTTAATTGCTACTCGTAAAGGCAGCCCTTTAATTGTCGGTTTGGGTTTAGGTGAGAATTTTATAGGCTCAGATGTACAGGCAATGTTGCCCGTAACCAATCGTTTTATTTACTTAGAAAATGGTGATTTTGTTAAATTATCTCGCCACAATGTTGAAATTAGCGATATTAATGGGCAGTCGTTAGAAAGACCAATAAAAGAGTCAAAAGCCTGTTCTTTAGATGCTGACCTAGGTGAGTTTCGTCACTATATGATGAAAGAAATTTATGAGCAGCCTCAAGCAATACAAAATACACTGGAAGGTCGTTTAGGTCGTGACAATATCAAACCTTGTATCGAAGGCGATAATGTTTTAGAAACATTGGCGCAGATAAAGGAAGTACATATTATCGCCTGTGGAACCAGCTATCATGCGGGGCTTATTGCTCGCTATTGGCTAGAAAGTATGACGGATATTCCCTGTAGTGTCGAAGTGGCTAGTGAGTACCGCTATCGTCGCCAGCCTAAAAGAGAAGGGGTACTATTTGTCACCATCTCCCAATCAGGCGAAACAGCAGATACCTTGGCAGCCTTAGAAAAGGCTAAATCGAATGATTGTTTAGCAACACTTACCATCTGTAATGTGGCAGAAAGTTCCTTAATCAGAGAGTCAGATTTTTCTTTAATGACGGTTGCAGGGGCTGAAATAGGTGTGGCATCGACAAAAGCTTTCACCACACAGCTTGTTTGTTTGCAGTTGCTTATTGGTTTAATCGCACAAGAAAAAGGGGATGCGCTAGGTATTGTACCTAATATAGTCACTAATCTTAAAAAACTACCCACTCTATTAGAAGTAGCCTTAGAAAAAGATAAAGAAATTGAGACCTTAGCAGAGCATTTTGCCGAAAAACATCATGCACTCTTTTTAGGGCGTGGTGACCAGTATCCAGTAGCAATGGAAGGGGCGTTAAAGCTCAAAGAAATATCGTATATTCATGCCGAGGCATACCCTGCGGGTGAGTTAAAGCATGGACCATTAGCATTGGTCGATAATGAAATGCCGATAGTAGCGGTTGCTCCAAATACCAAGCTAATCGAAAAATTAAAATCAAACTTAGAAGAAGTTCGTTCTCGTGGTGGGGAATTGTATCTATTTGCGGACAAAAACACAGGAATGACTGAAAATAACAATATACACATTGTAGAAATGGAAGAAGTGCCTGAAACAATCGCACCAATAATCTATACCATTCCACTACAATTACTGTCTTATTATGTTGCCGTATTAAAGGGAACAGATGTTGATAAGCCCAGAAATTTGGCTAAATCAGTGACAGTAGAGTAAGAAAAATAAACCTACTTTTTTATATTTAGCTATTTTAATAACTGATGTTACGCAATTTAAGAAAAATATTGCATATTTTTCCCTCCGCCCGATGCGATAGCGAGGCGGAGCAAAAACTCCCATTCTAACCGCGCCGAGCATTTGCCCGAGAGAATGGATCAGCAGTGAAAGTGTTTGAGCGTAGTTTACGGAGCGAGTTTTTTCACTGCCCATTCACTCGGGTAAAGC
>JALVDG010000361.1 GCA_027009095.1 Thiotrichaceae bacterium | reverse complement strand
CCATATGTTCTAATACACGAGGCCCTGCTAATGTACCTTCTTTCGTCACATGCCCTGCGATAAAAATAGACGTACCAGTGAGCTTGGCAAAGCGTGTGAGTAGGGCGGTAGCTTCACGAATTTGTCCAACCGCACCAGGTGCTGAGGTCAGTTGCTCGGTATAAATTGTCTGGATAGAGTCAATCACCATAACTTGTGGCTTTTCTATTTTTGCATGAGCAATAATGCGTTCGATACAGGTTTCGGTGAGTAAACGTAGATCCTCTAAGGGTAGCTCAAGACGTTGAGCGCGTAAGGAAACCTGCTGTAAAGACTCCTCACCTGTAACATAAAGCGTACGCATATTGTCGAAATTAGCCAAGGCTTGTATCAAAATAGTTGATTTACCAATACCGGGATCACCCCCAATTAAAGTTACTGAACCTTGTACTAAGCCACCGCCTAATACACGGTCTAGCTCCGTCATATTAGTTGTCGTGCGTGCGTTTTCTTTGATACTAATATCTTTAATTGATTTTATTTTACTTATCGAGTCGCCCGCATAGCCTTCAAAGCGAGCTGTATTAGCAGTTGCAGTAGTTTTACCTGCGGCAATCGTTTCTTCTAAGGTATTCCATTCCTTACATTCGCCACATTGACCATTCCATTTATTGTGGATAGACCCGCAACTATTACAAACGTATTCGACTTTTGTTTTTGCCATTGCTTAACAACCTTGAAGATAAATATGGTTAGAGTGGTGAATTTACCTCGGTTGTGTTTTTTCTGGTGCTAACGCGAGGGTGTAATACCAAATTTTTTACCGTGTTATTTTGTACTTTGCGTATTTCTAACGGGTATCCGTTAACTAGTATGGTTGTGCCTATGGTGGGGATTGATTCTAGCTTTTCTAAAATTAATCCATTTAGTGTTTTAGCACCATCGGTTGGTAATTCTATATTTAAGCGTCGATTCACTTCGCGTATGTGCATCGTACCGTCTAACCAGTAAGTATCTTTGTCTGTTTCTTTTATTTCACGAGGATTGATGCTACCAGAAAATTCCCGAACAATTTCTTCTAGTAAGTCCTCTAATGTCACCATGCCTAGTATTTCGCCATACTCGTCTACCACAATAGCAACACGTTTTTTTTCATTTTGAAAGTTGAGTAATTGTGTAGTTAGTGGTGTGGCATTAGGGGTGAAATAAGTGGGAACCATGGTTTCTTTAATGGCTTTACGATTGAGTTTATCTTCGTGAATATAAGGAATTAGTTTACGCAAGTGAATAATACCCTCCACTTGGTCTAGACGATCCTTGTACACTAATAAGCGGGTAAATGTGCTACGCAAGATTTGTTCTTCTATGTCATTCCAGTCATCGTTTAGATCAATACCAACTATATCACAGCGTGGAATCATAATGTCTTCCACCGTGGTAGAGTCAAGGTCTAACACACTAATTAGTATATTTTTATGTGTGTTTTTTAAACTAGAATTTGAGTCATTTACGATTGTTTTAAGCTCTTCTCTATTAAGTGCTGTATCGACGCTTTTTGTTGGGTCGGCACCAAATAATCGTACAAAGAAATTGGAGGCAATATTGATAATCCAAACAATCGGCAGGACGATTTTTAATAAAGGTACAAAAATAATGGCAGCAGGAAAGGCTATTTTTTCTGCACGTAATGCGGCAATGGTTTTAGGGGTTACTTCAGCAAAAATGAGTAATGCAAGGGTAAGAATAGCGGTTGCAATAGCGATACCAGCATTACCGCCAATAGTAAAACCAATGAGGGTCGCAATCTGAATAATAATAATATTGACTAGATTATTACCAAGTAAAATCATACCAATAAGGCGGTCAGGTTGGTCTAGCAGTTCAAGTGCTCTGCGCGCAGCAATATTTTTTTTTGCTAAGTGTTTCAGTTTATATCGGTTGAGTGCCATAAGTGCTGTTTCAGAGCCTGAGAAAAAGGCTGAGAGCAGGAATAAGGCAATTAATGCAATAAATAGTAAGGGAAGGTATGCCC
>JALVDG010000360.1 GCA_027009095.1 Thiotrichaceae bacterium | reverse complement strand
TTTTTTTCTTTTTTTCTAAAAGACGTTTTCTTTTTAATTCTTGTGCTCTTTTACGGCTTAATTCTGCTGCTTTTTGCGCCGCTAAAAGAGCCGCACTATTATCTACGACAGGTTTAGACTGTCTTTGTTCGATAACTTTTTTGGACTTTTTTATCGTAGCGGTAGGCTCTACAAATTCAGTCGCCTGATTTAATGCCAAAGGTGGGATTTCTTGAATAAGTTGTATAGGTACTCCTGTTTCTTGAGCAGCGGGAGGCTCTGTCCAACTAAAACTAACAATAAATACCATCACAATTAGCAAATGAATGGCTATTGCTATCAGTAGTGCGCTAGGATGTTTAATTATTTCTTTTAACATTCGTTATGTTGTTAGTATTAGTTTTGTTGATTCATAGGGTCGGACATTAAGTTAATACTCTTTGCTCCCGCCCTTTGCGCTGCCACCATTGCCTGCATTAAATAACGATAAGCAACATTCTCATCACCTCTTATATAAACAGGACGAGAGCCTTTTGTTTGTTTATTACTCCCTGCGGAGACCTTGTTTAACTGACCTACTAAGTATTGCCTTAGTTCAGTAATTCTAATTTGTGATCCTTCGTCATTAAAATAGTTTCCGTGTTTGTTAACCGAAATAATAATAGGTGTTTGATTATTATTGTTGATTGCCTGTGCATCAGTATCAGGTAGGTTGATTTCTACGCCGGATTGCAACATAGGCGCAGTCACCATAAAAATAACCAGCAGTACCAACATAACATCGATATAGGGGACAACATTCATTTCGGCCATCGCCCGTCTGCGTTTACACTTTCTAGACATAACTATAACCTACTATGAGTTATTACTGAGTGTTTGACGTTCAAGCAAAGTGATAAACTCCTCTCGGAAGTTTTCATAATGTACTGCAATGCGATCAGCTTTATCACTAAAACGATTGTAAGCCACAATGGCAGGAATAGCCGTTAATAAACCAATAGCGGTTGCAATAAGTGCCTCTGCAATACCTGGAGCGACCACTGCTAAGGTAGCCTGTTGCATTTCCCCTAAAGAAATAAAAGAATTCATGATCCCCCAGACTGTACCAAACAAACCAATATAGGTACTGATAGAGCCTACCGTTGCTAAAAATGACAAGTTTTGTTCTAGTCTATCAAGCTCGCGCGACTCGGCAACACGCATCGCCCGTTGAGCGGTAGCAACCATTGGTAGATGCGTAATATTTTTATTTTGATAAATACGTAGGTACTCGTGATAGCCACTAAAAAAAATTTTTTCCATACCATGCTGTTTAGTTTTATGAGCAAGATCATCATATAATTTTTTTAATGAAATCCCGCTCCAAAAGCGATCTTCAAATTTATCTAATTGTTTTGCCGCAGCACGTAATTGTGATGACTTTATTAGCATTAAAGCCCATGACATTAATGAAGCCAACACCAAAATCGCCATAACGATCTGTACCACCAAACTTGCCTCAGTAATGAGTTTTAAGATGGTATTATCAATTGTCACGTTGTATCTCCTGTAATGATTAGCTTGTTTTTGATGTTATTAGCAGAGCAAACTGATGAGAATATTCTATGAAAGAAAGCCTCAAAGTGTATTTATTAGTATAACTAAAATAATATGGATATTAAGGCATCCTTCACTCAATAGAAAAGTAGTTTACATTTTTGTATCCCGTATGAAGTTTATATAATACGGAGTAGTGCGTTACTACGATCTCCTGAGCAGAACATTATAGTTTGATTCATTATAGATACTTTGTTCAATCAATTAAAAATTAGTAATGTCTGATGATATAAGCCCACTTTAGTACAAGTTTGGTGTGTGTAGTGGTCAAGTATTCTGGGGAAAGGAAAAATCAGAAAAAATTCCTAGGCTCTATTTAAAAACTGATCTTATGCAGTCTCATCACTTAAAGTTTGCGATCCTTTAAACTTTGCTTGATATAAATTTAATTGATATAAAAAGGAGTGAAAGATTTATCTTTTCTCATGTCGATGCCGA
>JALVDG010000359.1 GCA_027009095.1 Thiotrichaceae bacterium | reverse complement strand
TTGCCGCAAATGAAGATATAAAAGTAACCATGACAGGCGATAAACCAAGCCGTATTAACGATAAAGATAAAAAAGGAATAGCCGTATGGGAGCGCAAACTAGCACCGCATAAAACCATTAAATTAGAATATGGATATGAAGTGACCTATCCAGAGGATAAAACGGTTACAGGGCTTTAGGAAATATGCATATGTCAAGTTCCGACTACCGCTCCAGCGTGGGAACTAGAAAAATGGCATAGACAATGGTTGGATATTTAGTACCACCTTTAAAGATGGTTGCCTACCAACGGTCTGGGAGTTTAACCAAAGGGAGACCATTGATATCGAGGGATGCCAATGGTATTCAGCAAATTATACTCTAGTACTCCAACCACGCTATATTACTCCTGCAGGGCAAACCAGAAAGCGGTCATCCACGTTATTGCACCTTTTGTGAAGGGAGTAACCATTCACTGCAAAGTGCGCCTAGCGGCTAACCGCTTTCTGACTTGCTGTATAAGAGTACTAGATTATTTAATAGGTTTTGCAGGACGATTTATAAGGCTTGTCGTCATCGTAAACACCCCATCGGTATTCTAATGGAGCATTAGGGTCTGAAACTAGTTTGCCTGCCATCAAATTTTGTCGTAGCTCACGCAATGGCATATAATACTTTTCACCTAAACTCATCTGTACCATACAAAAATCATTTAGCTCTTTAGATTCTTTAGGCGCAGGTCTTGTTTTAGAAAATAGGATCCTTGCCCATCTTTGTGGCTGAGTATTTGGTCTATAATTTTTTGTTTTTTGGAAATGATCGCCTACCGCAGTGAAGAATGCTTTTAAACGCTTATCACGTGAAGGGGTTGAGTAGCTATCATACTCACGAGCATTCATACAACGACGCCCTTTTTTACGGATACTTTGCAAATGCCACAAAGCATCATAAACATAAACACTACGATCATTGGCATACATACACAGTGCAATTAATAAGCGTAATGTTTTATCATCTGGCTTCTCTCTCCGTTTACCCAAGGCGCTCGCAATAATATCAGTAAAACGTACGTAATTATGCTTTACTGCTGCCGCAATCTTATATTGTTCTAGACTAAAACCAGGCTGATCTTTTAAGGGTTTTCTAATATTTTGTGGCTGAATAAAACGGCGATAGCCATCGCGATGGTGTTTTATGTCTTCAGGGACATAAAATGGAAATGAGGCTATTCTATCTAAAAAACGTGGTGCTTTAGGTGTGGTTGAAGACATTACTTCTGCAACACCTGTCTCGGTAACATTAACAATTTGATAGGAGTGAACACCTGGTGCTGCATAAATGTCACCAGGTTTAATTTGATTTAAGGCAATGGGATAAGTGTCTATTCCTAGCGTCTTCGTACTTGTCATGTCGGCAACATAGTCCATGAATTTTCGTACTCGTTTCGCTTCAGGCAAACGATCCCAATATTTCATGGAATTACTAATGAATTTAGGTCCTCGACGACTTTTTTTCTTTGATTTTCGCTGTGTATTATGAATAACAAAAGGTAATTTGTGCTCATAAGAAAAAACCAAGCGCATCGCATAAACAGCATCTGCACAATCGTGTGCGAATTTATAATAAATGGGTTTCTTCTCATCCATAAAGAATTCTTCAGTCCAATTTTTCTTCACCCATTCACGGTATGTATTTTCCCACTGTTCATTCCATTTATTTTCTGATTTCCATACTGCTGCATTAGCAGATGTAAAAAATCCAAGTAACATCAACAGCAAGGATGCAGTAATATAGCGAAAAAAATATTTCTTCATGAAAATTCCCAATTTAAAAAGAAGGCTTATGAACCTTTCTAGTTATAGCTTAATTTTAAAAAAAATGTAAGTTACTAAGTAAATATGATAGGGAAATCGCACTTAAATTTAGTTGACTTTAATGAACATTTTAAAATCAGCAAGTTACAAGGTTCGCAATTTTGCGAATAAATATAATTCACGAATTTTAAAATTATGTGAATTGTAAGTAGTTGATTTTG
>JALVDG010000358.1 GCA_027009095.1 Thiotrichaceae bacterium | reverse complement strand
GATGACACATCGTGGTTTAATTATTATGGTGGGTGCAACCTCATCGGGTAAATCAACCACTTTAGCCTCTATGATTGACTATCGTAATGAAAATTCACAAGGGCATATTATCACCATAGAAGACCCAATTGAATTTACCCATGAGCATAAAAAATGCCTCGTGACACAGCGTGAAGTAGGGCTAGATACTGCCAACTTTGGTATTGCACTAAAAAACACCCTTCGCCAAGCACCTGATGTGATTTTATTGGGTGAGGTGCGTGACCGTGAAACAATGGAATATGCCATTGCTTACGCAGAAACAGGTCATCTTTGCCTAACTACTTTACATGCAAACAATGCCAACCAAGCTCTAGACCGTATTATTAACTTCTTTCCTGAAGAGCGTCGTGATCAATTATTGATGGATCTTTCTTTAAACCTTAAAGCAATCGTTTCGCAACGCTTAGTACGTCGTAAAAATAATAAGGGGCGGTTGCCTGCAATCGAAATATTATTGAATACACCGATGATGGCTGACCTTATTTTGAAAGGCGATGTTCAAGGTATGAAAGAACTTATTTCTAAATCAAATGAATTAGGAATGTGTACCTTTGACCAGTCAGTTTTCCGCTTAATTGATGCAGGATTAGTTGATGTTCAAGAAGGGATGCGACATGCTGATTCGATTAATGAATTACGCTTGCAATTGAAATTAAATAGTCGTCGTGCCAGTAAAAAAGACTTCTTCAAAGGAACCGAAGATATGTCGATAGAAGACCTAGATGACCAAGAGGCTTAACATGAAAATTAAAAGTTATCTCAATGCAATGGTTAAGTATGACGCTTCCGACTTGTATCTAACCACAGGTGCTAAAGCATCAATAAAGGTTCGAGGTGGGTTGAAACATATCTCTAATAATATTATGAGTCCTGGCATTATTGCTGCGCTAGCAAAGGACTTAATGACCGACGAGGAGTGGATCACCTTTAGAAAAACCAAAGAAATGAATAAGGGAATATCAATACGTGATATTGGGCGCTTTCGTATAAATGCCTATCATCAGCGTGGTGAAGTCTCTATGGTTATCCGCTATGTTCGCTCCGAAATATTGAAACCAAATGACTTAGGCTTGCCAGATGTTTTAAAAGACTTGGTGATGAAAAAAGAGGGTTTATTACTCTTTGTTGGTTCAACAGGGGCTGGTAAATCAACCTCAATGGCATCATTGATTCAATATCGTAATGAGCGTCATGCAGGGCATATGTTGACGATAGAAGATCCGATTGAATTTGTTTTTCGCCATGAAAAATCCATTATCGGTCAACGTGAAGTAGGGTTTGACACCCTCTCTTATGCAAGTGCCATGCGTGAGGCAATGCGTGAAGCTCCCGATGTTATTATGGTGGGGGAGATTAGAGATACGGAAACGGCAGAAGCAGTGATGGGGTTTGCTGATACAGGTCATTTAGTTATCACCACACTTCATGCAACTAGTACCACGCAAGCACTTGAACGTTTGTTATACCTATTTCCTAAAGAACATAAACAACGTGTTTTAATGGATTTATCGCTAAACCTCCGCGGCATTGTTGCACAGCGTTTAATTAAAGGAACCAGAGGGCAATTGGTACTAGCCACTGAAGTATTGGTTAATACGCCGTTTATCAGTGAAGTGATTCGTAATGGTGAGACTCAACAAATAAAAGAGCTACTTGAAAAGGGAGCTGGAGATGGTATGTACTCCTTTGATCAATCATTAGTCTCTTTATACAAAAATGGGGATATATCTAAAGATGCAGCAGTAGATAACGCAACCTCAAGAAACAATCTAGAGTGGCGTATAAATTTTGATGAGAAAAAAGAAAGCAATAGTCAGTTACCTGGTAATAAAAATACAGCATCTTTGACCGTTGAAAACACACAGTTACCAGAACTGGAAGTTTAGTAATAATTCAATTTAAAACACAAGCCATTAATTTATCTTAAGAAATAATCCTATGAAAAATAAAATATTATTAATTACTTTTGTTATCAGCCTTCTTAG
>JALVDG010000357.1 GCA_027009095.1 Thiotrichaceae bacterium | reverse complement strand
TCTTCTTAGTATTTGGGGGTAAATCAGAATTTAACTATTTTTATAGGTATTCCCTTATATTTATTATTTAAAAAGTCAATAGCGAGTAAACATGATAAAAACACAAACAACAACAAAGTATTCAGTGATGGTGCTTATTATCTGATCAGCGGGAAGTAGCAAGGATCTATTCATTCTTTGCTCCTTAATTTGTCAACCTATTTATTAACTGATGTTACGCAGTCGCTCTTTAGAATATCAGTGAAGGTTTTCGTAGCCCTTTTTAGTTTAGGTTCTTTTGCTCTATTTCGTACAAGGGCTACAACTTACTTTCTTTTGCGTCGCCAAAAGAAAGTAAGCAAAGAAAAGGCGACCCAGCTAACCGCTTTCTCCTGCGCTTTACCCGAGAGAATGGGCAGTGAAAAAACTCGCTCCGTAAACTCCGCTCAAACACTTTCACTGCTGATCCATTCTCTCGGGCAAATGCTCGGCGCGGTTAGAATGGGATTTTTAGCTCCGCCTCGCTAACGCATCGGGCGGAGGGAAAAATAGGTAATATTTTTCTTAATTGCGTAACATCAGTTATTAAGACACGACAATAAAAAACGCAGAAAATAATAGACGGATTTAAATTTTATGTGATTGAATTTATGACAAATAATGGTTGATTCTTATATAAATAAAGTTTATAACCGATAGACTGTAAAACAGTCACGGTGATAATGCTTTTTATGGTGTAAAAAGAAAAATATCATTAATCTCAAGTGACTCGGAGTTATATTTTCACAAAGCAATTGGATTGCTCATGTTATCAAAGTCACCTTTATATTTTGTAATCAGTTTGTTTTTAGCGACAGTCGTTATTTTGCTAACCGATAGCAATCACTCCTTATTTTTAGCAATTAATAAAGTAGGCGCACAGTTTGCTGATGAAATATGGTTATCAGTAGCCATTTTTGGAAATAAGGCATTAACGCTAAGTTTGTTATTGCTTGCTTTATGGCACAAACCACACCTGCTTCGTGCTGCTTTAATTGCAGGGCTTTTTGTCATGATCATTTCTTTATCTATCGTTCCTTTAATCGCTTTGGCTCGTCCGCCTGCATTACTCAGTCCTGATAGTTTTCATTTAATTGGTGAGAAACTAACGACGAATAGCTTTCCTGCTACACAAGTAATCGCTATCTTTGCTGTTCTAGGGAGTATTGCCTTTTATTTTAAAAATGGTTTACTTACCTTCTGCGTACTTAGCTTCTCTGCTCTAGTCGCTCTAAGTTATATTATGTTAGGCATTCATTGGCCAAGTGATATTTTGATAGGAGCAGCATTAGGATGGCTTTGTGCTTGGTTGGGTGTCTATCTTATTGGGGCTAATATTCTGCGTAAAAATGATATTTGGAATTATCTTACTTATATTATTTATCTACTGATAGCAGCCTATCTTTTTTGGACTAATATAGCTAATAATAATCCGTCTTTAGTTATTTCAGCCATTTCTATATTAAGCGTATTCGCTGCCTTATGGTCTATTGTTTGGGTAAAAAAAGGGGGGACTAAAGACCCTGTTAGTGTCGTTGGGTGGCTATCATAAAAAAGCCTTCTAAAAATTATCAAGCCATTTCTTGTAGCTTACATAGTGAGTACGAACTTGCGATTTTGCAGCAGCGTCTTGTGGATATTTGTTGGAAAGATAAAAATGGAGAATCCCACCAAAAGCGTTTGATGCCTTATGATTTATCAGCAACTAAAGGGGAAGAGTATTTGCTTGCAAAGGCTGAGGATGGCAGTGAATATAAGATTCGCTTAGATTATATTGTTTGTATCAATCAAAATTAACAAAGATATTGTTTACGCCATGCAATTTTCACAAAGACAATACATTTCAAGTTGTGGGCTGAGCAGATGAAACCCTGCTGCTTCAATATTTTTCTGCAAGGCTTTAATGGTTGATTGATTGATATTAATTTCTTTGACTTGTAAGCATTCGTTACAGATTAGGAATTGTGTTACTTCATGGTCATGGTCACAGGTGATATGAGAACAAGCCACA
>JALVDG010000356.1 GCA_027009095.1 Thiotrichaceae bacterium | reverse complement strand
TAAATAAGCCCGTTGTTATTCAGGTTGGTGCTTCAGGTACTGATTAATTATTTTTAATCTAGTTTTTAAAGTAAAATGTCTTTTTTTATAATATGTTACTATCCTCTAGTACTTCAACCACGTTATATTGACGGATACAGCGAGTCAGAAAGCGGTTAGCCACTAGGCGCACTTTTTGTGAATGGTTATTCCCTTCACAAAAAGTGCAACAATGTGGATGACCGCTATCTGGCTCGCCCTGCGGGAGCAATATAATGTGGTTGGAGTACTAGGAGCAAGTTTAAAATAAATTCGGTGACGATAAGGCAGAATGATTGTTTCAAATTGGATGATCTAAAGGCTTAGTTGAATTTTGGTGGAACTTAGAAGCTTCAGCAGGTGCATAGTCACTTTACGCAATGATATTAGCTTATTCAAGCTGGAAGAGTCAGGTGATACCTCCCTCTTTTTTTGTATGAGTATTAGTGTGTCGAAGTTGTTTTATACACGTTTCTCATTGTTAGGTTTTGCGCAGATAGGATGAGCTAGTGGGTAGAATTATTACATTATTGATAACTAGTTTAATGATGCTATCGTTGCAAGGCTGTAGCTGGTGGAAGAATGATCGAATACTTTCCTTTTTTCAGAAAAAAGAAACAATCATTCCAATTAAGAATTTTCATTATAACTTTCAAGAACCTGTTAGAAAAAGGCTTTCACAGGAAAGAGTGAGAAGTTTAAAATTAATCATTCCAAGGGGGAGGGGGCTGCCTATAAAAAATATGAGTACGGCTTCATCAAGGCAATATTATTCCGCGAACGGTCATTTGTGTCGTGTTATTGATACGGCAGGGTCAGAAGTGGTATGCGCTATATCAGGACAATGGAAAATGTCACCACCCGTTCTAGTTAGTTCTTTACTGGGGCAATGAAAGAATTTTGGACTGCTTTCAGTGTTCAGCGAAGGGTTATCTTTGCGCTCATTTTACGTGAAACACGCACACGCTATGGAAAAACTCGATTGGGACACCTTTGGGCTTTGTTTGAACCATTAGCTCATATGTTGACATTTGCGGCTATATTTTCCTTTATGGGGCGCCCATCTCCATTGGGAGGTAGTGTTGCATTATTAATTTTGACAGGATTATTTCCTTTCTCTTTGTTTTCTAATCTATCTACACAGTTAATGAATGCTGTTGAAGCTAATAAAGTATTGTTGAGTTACCCGCACGTGACCCCTTTTGATGTTATGGTAGCTAGAATGATTTTAGAGGTGTTAACTCAGATTGTTGTGTTTGTTTTTATGCTTTTTATCTTAGCTACACAGGGGTTATGGGATATGCGGATTGATAATAGTTTAGAGCTTATTATCGTTATCCTTGTTTGCACCGCTTTGGGTACAGGGTTGGGTTTAATTAACTCTGTACTGACCTTTAAATTTCCTAGCTATGCTCAAACCTTTGGTATATTGATGAGACCGATGTATTTTATGTCGGGAATATTTTTTGTAATTAGTTATATGTCAACCGATATTCAAAATATATTATATTATAACCCTCTTTCGCATTTAATAGAGTGGTTTCGTAGTGCGTTATATATAAGCTACGAGAGTAGTTTTTTAGATAAAAAATATGTGTTGAATTTTACCATGACTATCTTGTTTTTTGGTTTGCTGTCGCAAAGGTTAGTTCGTCACAAAATACGTCAACAACGATAATGATTGAATTTCAAAATGTATCAAAAGCTTATTCTCTAGGTTCTGGGAAAAAAATAATTTTAGACAAGGTCTCATTTTTTTTTGAAAAGGGCATTAATATTGGCATTTTAGGTGTTAACGGTGCCGGTAAGTCAACAACATTAAGAATGATTGCTGGCTCTGAAATTCCTGATAAGGGTAGAATTATACGTAGTGGTACATTTTCATGGCCATTAGGGTTTGCAGGAGGTTTTAATGGCAGTCTGTCTGGTGCGGAGAATCTACGTTTTATTTGTCGAATATATGCTGCTGATATTGCTACTGTGACTAAATCAGTTGCTGAATTTTCTGAGTTGGGGG
>JALVDG010000355.1 GCA_027009095.1 Thiotrichaceae bacterium | reverse complement strand
ATCTAAAAGTTCTAGCTCAAAAAAACCTAGAGTAGGTACAGCAAAATCGGAATTTAAAAATATCATCGTTAACCTAAACAAAGCAGATGCAAAAACATTGAGCTTTTATCTTGTGGGTATTGGTGAAAAACGAGCTAAAGCAATTATTGCTTATAGAAAAAAGAACGGTAAATTCACCAGTATTGATGATCTAAAAAAGGTTGAAGGTATTGGAGAAAATATATTTTCAGGAATAAAAAATAATGTCTCTTTAACGAAAGGGGAAACTTCTGCTCCTGCAACCTCTAAAAAGAAACCTAGCAAGTCTAGCAAAAAAATGACATCTGAAAGCCCAACGTCCTCCGATGCGACTAAAGGTAAGGAGTCTGATAAAAAGGAAGATAAAAAATAGCCCTATAGTCAGAAATTTATAACAACATAGCCAGACTATCATTGATATTCTGGCTATTTTTTTGTCTATAATTTATCATTGGAAATATTTACTCAATTAGCAATTTTAAGCTAAAGCTAAATAATAAAAATCAGCAGATACCACTATGAATATATTAGTCACTGGCGGAGCAGGTTATATCGGCTCTCACACCTGTATCGAACTTCTTGATGCAGGCTTCAATCCTATTGTATTTGATAATTTATCAAATAGTTCTACCATTGCCTTAGATCGAGTAGAAGAAATCACAGGAAAAAAAATTACTTTTATCAGAGGCGATGTACGCGATTCTGAAGCTTTAGACCAAGTCTTCTCACAACATGATATTTATGCAGTGATACATTTTGCAGGTTTAAAAGCGGTTGGTGAATCGGTAGAAAAACCTATTATGTATTACGATAATAATGTTTCTGGCAGTATTACCCTATTTGCTTCGATGGAAAGAAATAATATTACACGTATTATTTTCAGTTCTTCTGCGACAGTTTATGGTGATCCTGCTAGTGTACCTATTACGGAAAACTTTCCAACCAGTACAACTAACCCCTATGGTGGATCAAAACTCATTATTGAAGATGTACTTAAAAATATCTACGTCGCACATCAAGATTGGAATATTGCTTTACTCCGTTACTTTAACCCTGTTGGCGCACATGAAAGCGGTCTCATTGGTGAAGACCCTAGCGACATCCCTAATAATTTAATGCCTTATATTTCAGGTGTTGCTGTTGGAAAACTCGATAAGTTATCAATATTTGGGGATGACTATCCAACGGCAGATGGTACTGGGGTACGTGACTATATCCATGTTGTTGATCTAGCTAAAGGTCATGTTAAAGCACTACAAGCTTTTGAAAACAAAGCAGTTGATAATTTATACACTGTTAACTTAGGTACAGGAAAAGGCTATTCGGTACTAGAAATGGTCGAAGCTTTTAAGAAAGCATCAGGTAAAGATATTGCTTATCAAATTACATCCCGAAGAGCAGGTGATATCGCCTGTTGCTATGCAGATCCTAGCTATGCAAAAGAACTCATTGATTGGGAGGCGACTAAGGGAATCCAAGCTATGTGTGATGATACCTGGAGATGGCAAAGTAATAATCCTCTTGGATATAAATAGTCATTTAATTTAACCTGAATCCGTAACTTCAATGCGGATAATAGGTAACTTCTCATAATCCACAGGCACGTTTAAAATCAATAACTTGCAGTGTATAAAAAATAGACGTCTTAGTTTTTAGCATAGCTAAACCATTGATTTTTTCTTTTTAGAAAGTGAAAAAATGAAATTTAGCTATAAAAATAATCACTTCTGATTTTGTAAAACACTATAAGCTATTGTTTTATAAGGCTACCTGCAAGTTATGAGAAGCTACGATAACAGGGTATAAGATATTGGTTTAGCAAGGGATTTTTAAAAATCTTAGCTTCACCCTTAGGTTTAGTGAGCACTACTGTACTCCATTATGCTTTAGCGTAAGTGGATATTTTTTTAAACCCTTGATGAATCAATAGCTTATTCGCGATAGTAATTTTTTATCTAACTTCTTCAATCTAATAAATCTAACCCCCTTCTAGCTTTCCCCCCTAAAAAGCTAGCCAAACTAAACAATAAAAATAAGGTATACCCCGTGAAAATAATCAAAACATCTCATATTATTACCACAACCCTCATTTGCAGTAGCCTTGTTGCCTGTAGTAGTAGCAAACCACGCAGTTATTACGACGAACAAGAAAGTAAAGTCACCCAAACTGTATCTACAACAACCCTTGCAAGTATGCCGAGCACAACAAAGCACACTACTACAGTAGGAGCAACACAAATTAACCCCGCTATTGCATCGCAAGATAAATTAGATATAACTGTATTTAAAGTCCCCGAATTATCAGCGAATAATGTTATTGTAGAATCAACAGGTATCATTTCGCTACCCTATATTGGAAGCTTAAATGTAATGGGACTAAGCCTACAACAAGCAGAGAGAAAAATTGAAGATTTACTAAGAAAGGATGCCTTACAAAATCCTAAAGTGACAATAAAGCGCACAGAACGGAAATTAAAACGTAATACTATTACGGTAGAAGGTGCAGTGAAAACACCTGGTGTATTCCAGTTTCCTGTAAAAGGTTCGCTGAGTTTTTTACAAGCAATTGCCTTATCTCATGGTATTACTGAAATGGCAGATACTAAAAATGTAGTGGTATTCAGAGATGGCAAACAGTATGCGGTTAATTTAGATAGTGTACGTCGAGGACTAACCCCAGACCCTGTTTTAAAGGCGGATGACCGTATTGTTATATTAAAGTCCGACAGGAAAGTGAAAGAGAAGAAAATACTAGAATACCTACCTGCTGTACTCGCTCCTTTATCAATGGTTTTGTAGAAGCCTTAGGAACAAGCATAAAATATCAGAGCCGACCTAAATGCATGGTCGGCTTTTTAAACTTCATGCCAATAGTTTATAAACCTTCTGCTTGTTCATCAGCATAATAAGATGAACGAACCATCGGTCCACTTGCAACATGAGAAAAACCCATTTCATAGCCAATTCTAGCCATATCATCAAATTCATCAGGTGTGACAAAACGCTCGACAGCAAGATGATCTAAACTTGGTTGCAAATACTGCCCTAAAGTTAGCATATCACAGCCATGAGCACGTAAATCCTGCATCACTAACTGAACTTCTTCCAAGGTTTCACCTAAGCCTAACATCAATCCTGATTTTGTTGGCAAGCTTGGATACATTTCTTTAAAACGTTTGATTAAGTCCAATGACCATTGATAATCAGAGCCAGGTCGAGCCTTTTTGTATAAGCGAGGTACTGTTTCTAAATTATGATTAAATACATCAGGCGGAGAATTGCTCATGACATCAAGCGCTATATCCATGCGTCCTCTAAAATCTGGCACTAATATTTCAATGCGTATTTCAGGGCTATATTCACGTACTTTGCTAATACACTCAACAAAATGTGAAGCACCACCATCACGTAAATCATCACGATCTACCGAGGTAATCACTACATACTTTAATGACATAGCTTTGATGGTTTCGGCTAAATGAAGTGGCTCATCAGCATCTAATGGATTAGGGCGACCATGACCTACATCACAAAAAGGACAGCGACGAGTACAAATATCACCCATAATCATAAATGTTGCAGTACCTTTGGTAAAACATTCACCTAAATTAGGACAAGCTGCTTCTTCACATACTGTATTTAGCTTTTGTTTACGAAGAATTTTCTTTAACTCTTTAACTTGCGATGTTGTCGGTGCTTTTGCCCGAATCCACGCAGGTTTTCGCTTTACTTCAGTACTTGGCACAACTTTAATAGGAATACGCGCAACCTTTTCTGCACCACGATGTTTAACACCCTGTATATTTCGTTTATTTTCATTCATACACTAAAGTATATTACCAAGACAGATAAAGCACACTTAAAAAGATCAGTACTTTTAACACAGAAATCGGGTAAAATAGAGTACAAGCTGAGTAGTTACAAAAAATCTACCATTTAGCGATAACCTTAGTACGACTTGTATTATTTGCCCAGTCAACCCGCTTACAATCAGCCACCTCCTCAGCATGATTACGATAACCACTTCTTTTTATTTTATATTTTTTCTTGTAACTTTTTCTTAATTTTGCCGCACGATATCCATCACGGAATCCTTTGCGATAACATTTAAGACACTTTCTTGATTTGGCTTTGCGATGGTATTTCTTTTTATGTATCCGTTTTTTGTAAACTTTCTTCTTGATCGGAGCTTTTATTTGGGGACAATTTCGTGCAAAAAGTTGAGCTTTTCTTGTTACAGCATAACTATCACGATCACGCCATCCTTTTGCACCTCCCTCGTAAATTCTCGTTACTTGAACCGCCTGATTACACATATTCATGGCATCAACTTCAGGCCATGCATAGGCAGGGGCAACAAACAAACTACTTAGCAGTAACATTGCTAATAATATATTTTTCATCCGATCATCTCCTTAATCAATAAAGTAATTGCAGAATCCTCTCTAGACGCTAGTAATACAGGATAAAAAGGCAAAAAGAATAATTAGCTATGATTAGAGGCATGCATTACACGATAGGAGAAAATAAAGTAACTACTCAGCTTACACTACTATCATCTAAAGCTATTCATGCTATAGTTTCGCCTCTATTTCTAAAGCAGAGTAAAGCAAACTGTGAGGCAAAACCTACTACGTGCAGATAGCGCACTATTAAGCTATCCCATTAGAGAAGTTGTTTTAATTGGCAAACAGTTAGAGCAACTTGGTGGATTTTCGATGATATGGGAAAATATCGGCGATCCTGTTTCCGCAGGTGAGTCTGTCCCTAATTGGATGAAGGAAATTACCCAAGAATACATTGCCAAAGATGAATCCTTTGCTTATACCGATTCACGTGGTTTTATTGATGCACGACGTTTTGTTTTAGATAATTTTTCTAACGATAAAGTATGCACCATTGATGATATTTTATTTTTCAATGGTCTTGGCGAAGCGATTAATAAAATATTAAATAATTTACCACGCGAAGTCCGTGTATTAGTCCCCTCGCCTACCTACCCTTCCCATGCTACTGCTGAAGCAATGCACGCTGGTTGTGATTTTATTTCTTACTCATTAAACCCCGAAAATGACTGGGAGCCTGATCTCGAAGAAATAGAAAATAAAGTGAAATACAATGATCACGTTGTGGCTATTTTGGTGATTAACCCAAATAATCCAACAGGTAGTGTTTACAAACGTGAAACCTTAGAAAAAATTATTGATATAGCAAGACGTTATGACTGCTTTTTAATTTTTGATGAAATATATCATCACATGACCTTTGATGGTGTTGAAATGACACTATTACATGAGATTATCGGCGATGTGCCAGGCTTGAGCCTAAAAGGAATCAGCAAGGATATTCCTTGGCCAGGTTCCCGTTGTGGTTGGGTCGAAATTTATAATGCCGAAAAAGATGAAAGCTTTCGCGATTATATAAAAATGATTCTGCTCGCTAAAATGTTAGAAGTCTGTTCAACCACTCTACCTCAAGTTATTTTACCGCACCTTTATTCCCATCCTAACTATAATAATTATTTAGCCTCACGTCTCAAAAAATACGAAAAGAGAGCCAATGAAGCAGTTGATTTTTTTAAGAATATCCCACATGTACGAGTAAATAAACCTAAAGGAGTGTTCTATCTGGTGCTTGAATTACTCAACTTGCCACGCAATCAGCTCAGTGCAAAAAATAAAGCGGTACGATTATTTTTAGATGACTTATTAAAGCAAACAAAAGTCTCCGAAGATTTCCAATTTTCGTATGAGCTAATGGCTTCAAAAGGTGTTTGTGTAGTACCACTAACAGGGTTTGGTAGCACTATTAATGGTTTTCGTATGACGCTATTACAAGAAAATGATACTGTTTTCACACAAACACTAGAAAAAATTGGCACTGCTATAAGCGAGTACTATCAAACATGATTTCAAACCTACGTTTACGGTCTATCTTAGGAAATTTCAAAATAGATGATAAAGCAATTGACTATCATAGCTTTATTGCAAGGTTTTATAATTTTTGCCTAGAAGAAGGTATGACGGCAGGAAAAATTGTCCCCTCGCGTGCTTTTTGTTCTGATGAAAGCCAAGGTTTGCCCATTATCCTTATCAGTAAACACTTTGCTGCTTTTCCATTTGATCATGGTCTCGTTGGTGGGGTCATGGCAACAAGTCGGCATAGCCCTCATGCTCATCATGGTCAAGATCTAGCCATCATTCATGCAAGTCATGTAGGATACGATCCCAATACAGAATCCTTTGGGCGCTATCGTCGTTTGCAAACAAGTGATCGACAATTTTCATCTAATTGCGGCATGATCGACCATACGCTTGAGTGGTATCGTACTGAATATCAGTTTGCAAGTGAAAACATCCTCTTACATCGTAGCGATGAAGGTAGTTTTGTTACTATTGATAACCAACTCTTAAGTCAAAAATATAAAGAAGGTTTATTTTTAAATCTTGAAGAAATCATTGAGATCGAAGAATTCACTCAACAACTCACCAAATCAGTGCGGGTATTAAGTACAAGCAAAACCTACTCTGTCTCAAAAGATTTTAAAGACTATATGAAAGAACAAGGTTACAAATGGTCTAAACGCCCAACTCCTATTGGTACTTTTTTAAATCCAAGCCTGTTCGAATACAAACGTAATATAGAAGATACACACCAAGTAGAGCAAAATATCTATCCTTTTTTGCCATGGATTATAACTTCTAAAGACCCCATGTTGAGTGCTGCTGAGATCAATACTCAGGTTGAGTTTGATCGAGGTTATCGTTCAATAGTGCGAGAAAAAAGCTATCATGGAAGAAACCTTATCTATATTTCAGGATTAAATATCGACTATTCTCCCGACGATGAACATTCTTTTGCATTAACACAGTTTGTACCTTGGGCAGCCTATGTCCAACATGCAAACGGAGAACACACTGTTTTGGAACAAGATGAATTATATGATCGTTTAATGAAATGCTCGGAAACCAACCCTGATCAAGTCAGTTTAGATGATATAGCAAAGACTATTTCATAAAAATCGACTCAGTAGGTCATGAAAAACAATCATTTATATTGATTAACTCTAGCTCAAATAATCCTAAAGGGTCACCATGCCAAAAATCAGGGTACTCAAGTGAAGTAATCAAATAAGCTCCATCTTTGGTTGATACCCTCATTCCTAGCTCATCAATACTTTCAATTTGACCAACTTTAAGATTTTTTGATGTGCTTTTTACAGGTCTTCCAGAAAAAATAAAAATAGGCTTATTATTTAGATATGTCATTACCGCATAATAAAGATTAGCTGCCCGAATAAGCCTATCTATTTGTGCAGATGACTGATTCCAATTAAGAACAGGCAACGGTAATTTAACCGCAGGGGCTTTAATATATGTTCCCTCTGTCTGTTTTATTGTTTTCGGCATACCTGTTGCTTCAACTGTCTTAATAAAATCGACAATCATATCTGCCGTTATACGAGACATATTTTGCTCTAAAGATGCCTGTGTTTCTCTTGCTTTAATAGCATATTTTTTCTGAGTGATAATATTTCCTGTATCAAAATGATTATCAAGCAGATGTAACGTTACTCCTGTCTCCTGCTCTCCATTTGCAATTACATGAAAACAAGGGCTAGCACCACGATACTCAGGAAGAAGAGAAGGATGTGCATTAACTGCCGCTATTTTTGCCGCTGACAATATAGAATCAGGAAGTAGATGAGGATAGGATGCAGAAATAATTAAATCAGGTGATAGTTCATTAATTCGTTTAACAAAGGCTTCCTCATCTGGTTTTTGATCAAACATAATGACAGGAAGATTATATTCGTGTGCTGTTTCTAGCATTTTATCGAATAAGGGATAGCTTTTAGCAGGTCCCACGATAAATGATGGTGGCATTCCTTGTTCAATTAGCTTTTGGATGACAGCTTTACCGTACAAAGGCAAACAAAATAAGATAATATTCATAAAGCAAATATTGACATAGCAATATAGTGAGAACTAGCAAACAAAAGATAATATGAGCTATATAAATGATGATTCGTATTCTAAATTATTCCTAATAACCTGATTCAGGTGATAATAAAATATGGCTTCACGATTTTTTAATATTGCAGTAACACTTACGCTAATCTTGCAGCTTATTAATCTAT
>JALVDG010000354.1 GCA_027009095.1 Thiotrichaceae bacterium | reverse complement strand
CCCACATTAATGGGATCAGCAGCAAGAGGCTTGTTTCATTTGCCTACATTACAAGCAATGAAAGACAGAATACACCTAGATATAAAAGATATTCGTGCAATAGGACGAGATTGGCGTATTATTGCGAATCCTTCAACATAACTCCCCCTCAATACACTATGTTTACAGGCATTATTCAATCCGTAGGTACTATTCTCAACCTAAAAGAAAAAGGTGGCGATGTAGCGCTAAGCGTTCAGGTTGGTCAATTAGATATGGCAGACGTTGCTTTAGGCGATAGTATTGCGGTCAATGGCGTGTGTTTAACCGCAATTAGCTTTGGTGATGATTATTTTACTGCCGATGTCTCACGGGAGACATTATCACTAACATCACTAGGTGGGCTGAGTAAAGGATCATCCGTCAATCTTGAAAAAGCATTAACCTTGCAAACTCGCTTAGGTGGACACATGGTAAGTGGTCATGTTGATGGCTTAGCAACCGTTGCTTCACGGCATACCGATGGGCGTTCAGAGCGTTTTACCATCACCGCACCCGATGAGCTAGCGAAATATATAGCAGCAAAAGGATCAGTCACAATAGATGGTGTGAGTCTAACGGTAAATAAAGTAAATGGTGCAGACTTTGAGCTAAATATAGTGCCACACACTTTAGTCGAAACGATTATTGGAAGTTATCAAGCAGGCACAAAAGTTAATTTAGAAGTTGATGTTGTTGCGCGTTATTTAGAGCGTTTATTACAAGGTGATAACGCCGCTAAAAAAGATACAAAGGAAGCAGGATCAATAAGCCAAGCGTTTTTAGCGCAACATGGCTTTTATAAAGCATAAATAAGAATTAGGAATATAAAGCATGGAATTCAATTCAGTAGAAGAAATTATTGAAGATCTTTCACAGGGAAAAATGGTCATTATTGTCGATGATGAAGACCGTGAAAATGAAGGTGATTTCCTAATGGCGGCATCTAAAGTGAAGCCTGATGATATTAACTTTATGGTAACGCATGGACGTGGCTTAGTTTGCTTAACGTTACGCGCAGAGCGTTGTCAGCAATTAAATTTACCCTTAATGATTTCTGATACCGATGCGGCACATGGAACAAATTTTACCGTTTCGATTGAAGCATCAGAAGGAGTTACTACAGGGATCTCTGCCTATGATCGCGCCTTAACAGTACGCGCAGCAGTCGCGCCTGATGCCAAGCCAAGTGATATTGAACAGCCAGGGCATATATTCCCTTTAAAAGCACAGGCAGGTGGTGTTTTGACGAGGGCAGGTCATACCGAAGCGGGCTGTGATTTAGCCGACTTAGCAGGTTTAGAACCCGCCGCATTAATCGTTGAGATACTCAATGAAGATGGCACAATGGCGCGTCGTGATGATTTAGAAATAATTGCAAAAAAGCATAACCTGAAAATTGGCACTATTGAAGACCTTATTCGTTACCGCATCCAAAACGAAAAAACCGTTGAACGCATCTATGAGAAGTCTTTATCAACAGAATTTGGTGATTTTAATGTCATCGCTTTTAAAGATAAAACCTCTAAAAACACACATCTAGCATTAGTTAAAGGTGAAATAAGTGCAGACAAACCGACTATGGTGCGTGTGCATTTAGAAGATACCTTATGTGATATTTTACCACTTAATGAACAAGGCTGTGGTTGGCCACTACGCGATGCAATGAAACATATTGCAGATGAAGGTGAAGGGGTGATTGTTATCTTGCGCGAGAAAACTCATCAACTCGATATACTAGAGCGTTTAGAGCAACTTCATCAAGAGACAAACGAAGAAGAAAGTGACTCTCCACAAGATTTACGCACTTTTGGTATAGGTGCTCAGATTTTACTGGATATAGGCGTACATAAAATGCGCGTTATGAGTGCGCCAAAGAAGTTTCATGGACTAGCAGGATTTGGGTTGGAAGTAGTGGAATACTTACAAGATTAAGATGTGGGAGATTTAGGTTAGTCATCCAATCACAGAGCAATAGAAAAAAGAGTAAGGATAATATAATGAATAATATAAAAGAATACGTTGGCGATTTTACATCAAGCGAAGGTAAATTTGGTATTGTAGTCGCACGCTTCAATGAGTTTGTTGTTGAGGCACTGTTATCAGGTGCTATTGATCAATTACGTCGTCATGGCGTTAGTGATGATAATATTGAAATAGTACGCGTACCTGGTGCTTATGAAATTCCCTTTATGGCACAGTTAATGGCTAAAAGTGAAAAATACGACGCTATTATCGCCTTAGGTGCTGTTATTCGTGGAAGCACACCACACTTTGATATTGTGGCAGGTGAGTCAGCCAAAGGGCTTTCAAATGTAGCCTCACAATATAGCCTACCTGTTGTCAATGGTATTATCACCACAGAAACAATCGAGCAAGCAATAGAACGCTCTGGCACAAAAGCAGGAAATAAAGGCTCAGAAGCAGCCGTTGTTGCCATTGAAATGGTGTCTTTAATTAGTAAGTTTAAATAGTAGTTACTATTTATTTAGCTTTTATCACTCCCAGACGACAACCAACTAGAAAAATCCCTATGGCCGAAAAAGACACCAAAAGACGACATATCGCAAAGCGTCGTGCAGCGCGTAAACTCGCCCTTATTGCAATTTATCAATGGCAAATGACAGGCAACGGCTATACAGATATTTATGCAGGAATCCATGAAGACAAAGAGTTAGTTCAAGACTTTTTAAAATCCGATGCTGCTTTTTTCCAGTCACTCACAAAATATGTACTAGAAAATGTCGAAAAAGTAGACGAACAACTAAAACCCTTTTTAGACCGCGAAGCGGATCAGCTCGATCAAATTGAGCGTGCAGTTCTACGCATGGCAACAGCGGAGCTACTTAATCACCCTGAAACACCGTATAAAGTCGTGGTAAACGAGAGTGTTAATCTAAGCAAAAAATTTGGTGCAGATAAAGCGCATAAATTTGTTAATGGTGTGCTTGATAAGGTTGCAGGTGTGGTTCGTGAGGGTGAGAAGTAGGCGAGTATATTCTCGATTAGTTTTTTATAGTAATTTTAAGGCGATTTGTAGTGGCAAAAGATACCCCTTCAATGGCAAAGAATAAAATTAAGCGGTCTTTAAGTGCAATTATTGATCCTCATCCATCTGAACGAGAAATTACAGCTTTATGGAACTATTTTGATAGTTCTTGTGTTTATTGTGGTCTCAAAATGGAAAGAAAGTCGAGAACTGCTCATTTAGATCATGTTGTGGCATGTTCTGAAGGAGGAAATAATTCCATTTACAATCATGTTCTTTCTTGTGGTAAATGTAATGGTGATGAGAAAAGAGATATGAATTGGCTTATTTTTCTTAAGCAAAAATCACTCTCTCCCGATTTTTTTGAATCCCAAAAATTAAAAGTTGAAAACTGGATAAAACAAAATAATGCTGTAAAAATTGAAACAGTCGTTATGAAAGAAGCAGAAAAAATTATTAAGAATGCTTTATCTCAATTTGATGAGTCGGTAAAGGACATGAGAAACCTACGGAAGATAAATACTAAAAAAGGATAACTCAAAATGTCTGATTTAACACTTATTATCGGTAATAAAAACTATTCCTCGTGGTCATTACGTCCGTGGTTGTATATGAAACAACAGGGCATTGATTTTGAAGAAATACGTATTCCTCTGTTTACCCCAGAAATGGAAGCACAATTAGAACCTTGTTTCTCTGATTCTAAAGTCCCTGTTTTAATTGATGAGGGTTATAGCATTTGGGATAGCTTGGCGATAATGGAATATTTAGCGGATAAATTCCCCGAAAATGTTAGCTGGCCTGCCTACATTAAAGCGCGTGCTACAGCGCGTTCTGTTGCCTCTGAAATGCACTCTAGTTTTTCAAATGTACGCAACGAAATGCCCATGAACTGTCGTGTTAAATACAGTGATATAGCATTATCGGAGGGCGCATTAAAAGAGATAGAACGCATTAAAGCTTTGTGGAGACACTGCAAACGCTTTTATGGACAAGATGGAAAATGGCTATTTAGTCAATTTACCATTGCAGATGCAATGTTCGCTCCCATTGTTATCCGCTTTAAGCACTTTGATATACCTTTAGAAGGTGTTGAGGCTGAATATGTTGATATGGTGTATAACAATCAATATATGCAAGAGTGGATGAAAGCAGGGCGTGAAGAAAAGGAAGTCATTGCTGAAGATGAGCTATAAACTAAGTCATATATTAACAAGGCTTTTATGAGTTCAGAGTTTAATATCATTCAAAACTACTTCAACTGGCAGCAAGCAGATGATTCTGTTTGTATTGGTGTAGGCGATGATGCTGCTGTTTTAAGCTTGGCTAGTCGAAAAAACCAAGAACTCATTATCTCGGTAGATACTTTTATTGAGGGTGTACACTTCCCTGAAAATACCCCGCCAGAGGCAATAGGTCATAAAGCTTTAGCGGTTAATTTAAGTGATTTAGCCGCAATGGGAGCTGATCCTGCATGGTTTACCTTAGCGATTAGCTTGCCCGAATCTAATTCACAATGGCTGAAAGCATTTTCCTTAGGCTTAAAAAAACTAGCAGACTTGCACAATATTATATTAATAGGCGGAGATACAACGCGTGGTAGTTTAAGTATCACCATTCAAGTCATGGGTTTTGCAACATCCAAGCAAGCTTTACTGCGTAGTAATGCAAAGCCAAAGGATAAGATTTATGTTTCAGGGACACTAGGCGATGCCGCTATAGGTTTGGCACTTATTCAACAAAGACTCGATCATGGGCAATTAAGCTCAGCTGCGAATAAATTTTGCCAATATGCGCTGAACTACCCGCAACCTCAAAATGATTTGGCAAGCATTATTCGCCCCTATGCGAATGCGTGTTTAGATATATCCGATGGCTTACTGCAAGATTTAAAGCATATTTTAACGTCATCAAATGTTGGTGCTAGGCTCGATTTAAATGCTATTCCGCTTTCCTCGGCTACACTCGAGTTAGGACGTGATAAGGCATTGCCTTACGCTTTATCAGGTGGAGATGATTATCAATTATTATTTACCGTTTCTCCTGACAATGAAACTAAACTACTTGATGATCTAAGCCGAACAAAGATGAAAATCACCTGTATTGGCGAAATCAATATGCATTGTTTAGAGATAAGTGATTACTCAGGAAATATAATCAGCGCAACAGGATACCAACATTTTTATGGCTAACGACCCAGAACTTAATAAAACAGTATTAGCATCACCTATCCACTTTACTGCCTTTGGTTTTGGCAGTGGTCTAGCACCTTTTGCTCCTGGTACGTTTGGCACACTGGCTGCGATCCCTTTTTACCTACTAATGAGTCATTTTAGTTTAGCTATTTATCTCGCTTTAGTTTTTATCTCGGTTATTTTTGGTTTTTGGTTATGTGGAAAATCATCGGAGATGCTGGGAGTACATGATCATGGTGGCATTGTTTGGGATGAGTTTGCGGGCTTTTTTATCACCATGATAGCTGCACCGCAAGGTTGGCAGTGGCTAGTCCTTGGGTTTGCATTATTTAGATTATTCGATATTTGGAAACCTTGGCCAATTCGTGTTATCGATAAAAAAGTACACGGTGGCGTAGGTATTATGATGGATGATGTACTGGCGGGAATATATGCTTGGTTCGTGTTGCAAGCAGTTAATTTATATTACATCGAGTTCTTTACGCGGGACTTGACAAATAGCTAATGCAAAATCTTTGACCCGTTGTAAACCAATCCAAAGTGTTTGAACGTTAGGTTCACCATCCGCTTTTCGATTTAAAAAGCCTCTGAAGGTAGCGATTGTTCGTATCATTTCATTGATTGTTGGGGGTGGGTGTGTATCGGGTGGAGTCTATCGATGAGAAAGAAGGTAAGCGGCTTGCCACTCTTCTGTTTCAAACACTATATCGCAGGGGAGTTCGGGGCAAGTTCCTCCCAGTTCACCACATTTGACAAAGTGGACGACGATGCGCACGTACCTGTTGATGAAAATGCATTTTAAGTTGCGATCACAAAGAAAAGGCGACCCAGCTAACCGCTTACTCCTGCGCTTCACACGCTAGAATGGGAAGTTTAGCTCCGCCTAGCTAACGCATCAGGCGGAGGGAAAAATAGGTGATATTTTTACGAAACATCAGTTACCTAGCTAACGATAACCAAGTATCTACTACGGTATCAGGGTTTAGGGAGATGCTTGTAATACCTCTTTCTAACAACCATTGAGCTAGATCAGCATGATCTGATGGCCCTTGTCCGCAGATACCAACGTATTTATCTTCTTTCTGACAGGCTTTTATTGCCATTTCTAGCATTGCTAATACGGCTGGGTTGCGTTCATCGAATCCTTCGGCAACGAGGGCTGAGTCACGGTCGATACCCAGCGTTAATTGGGTCATGTCGTTAGAGCCTATGGAGAAGCCATCGAAATATTCTAGAAATTGTTCTGCTATCACTGCATTTGAGGGTAGTTCGCACATCATGATTAAACGTAGACCATTTTTACCACGTTCTAGTCCGTTTTCTTTTAATATCTCAATAACGGCTTTGGCTTCGCTAGTGGTACGTACGAAAGGGATCATGAGTTCGACATTCGTCAGTCCCATTTCGTCCCGCACATAACGCATAGCTTGGCATTCTAATTCGAAGCATTCACGAAAGTCGTCAGAGATATAACGTGCTGCGCCACGAAATCCTATCATTGGATTTTCTTCTTCTGGCTCAAATTGTTTACCTCCGATGAGGTTGGCGTATTCATTCGATTTAAAATCTGACATTCGCACGATAACAGGCTTGGGGGAGAAAGCTGCTGCTAGTGTTGATACGCCTTCTTGTATGCGTTGTACATAAAAATCTACAGGGCTATTGTAAGCTGCGGTACGAATGGCTATTTGACGCTGTACATCTTCTGGTACGCTGTCGGTATGTAGTAAAGCCTTAGGGTGGATGCCTATCGTATTGTTAATTATAAATTCTAAGCGTGCCAGACCAATGCCTTCATGGGGTAATTGGGCAAAGTCAAAGGCACGACTGGGGTTACCAACATTCATCATTATTTTGACGGGGATTTCGGGCATTGCTTCTAAAGCTTGTTGAGTGTGCTCGTATTCTAGTATGCCTTGATAAATATATCCGTTATCACCTTCGGCACAAGATACAGTCGCTTCAATACCATTACTTAAAACATCGGTCGCATTACCACAACCTACTACCGCAGGTATGCCAAGTTCGCGGGCAATAATGGCGGCATGGCAGGTACGCCCACCGCGATTAGTGACGATGGCTGAGGCGCGCTTCATTATTGGCTCCCAGTCAGGATCAGTCATGTCTGTGAGTAATATATTACCTGTCTCAAAGCTACTCATGTCGTTGAGGTCTTTAAATAGGGTGATTTTACCTGCGCCAATGCGATTACCTACCGCTCTGCCTTCAGCTAATATTTTGCTACTCTCTTTAAGCTGATATTTTTCGATGATATTTGTTTCGTGGCTTTGTACGGTTTCAGGACGAGCTTGCACAATATAAAGTTTGCCATCGTTGCCATCTTTTGCCCATTCGATATCCATCGGACGTTGATAATGCGCTTCGATGGTGACGGCAATTTTAGCTAGTTGTTGCACCTCTTCATCATTAATACAGAAAACATCTTGATCTTCTGAATCAACATCAACAATGCTGACTAATTCATCGGGGTTATCTGAGAACAGCATTTTTTCTGCTTTACTGCCTAAATTACGTTGTAAAATCGCAGGTTTATTGGCTTTTAATGCGCCTTTATAGACATAAAACTCATCAGGGTTGACTGCGCCTTGCACGACCATTTCGCCTAAGCCGTAACTAGCTGTAATAAAGACGGCATCTCGAAAGCCACTTTCTGTATCAAGCGTAAACATTACACCGCTACTAGCAAGATCGGAGCGGATCATTTTTTGGATGCCTGCGGATAAAGCAATGCTTTTATTGGCATAGCCTTGATGTACTCGATAAGCAATCGCACGATCATTAAAGAGGGAGGCAAATACTTTGCGGATAGCTATCTTGATGTTATCAATTCCTGCTACATTGAGATAGGTTTCTTGCTGACCTGCAAATGAGGCATCAGGCATGTCTTCTGCCGTGGCAGAGGAGCGTACAGCCCAGCTTACATCGCTTCCATACT
>JALVDG010000353.1 GCA_027009095.1 Thiotrichaceae bacterium | reverse complement strand
TCAGGAAAATATCAAGAAATTATCACTTGGGATGTCACCTTTGTATCAACTTGGCGCTGAATTTAATTACAATAAAATTTCACGAAAAGTATTACGTTACTCCTACAAAAATATGAATTTTTTGTACCCCTTTAAAGGGAATGTTTCACATAAAAAGAAATTTGCGGGAGAACAAAAGCGCGTCTATTTTTGTAGTACCAAAGGCAATAGACTATGGGAAATATTTTTACTAATGAAAGCTATTGGTATCTTTTAGAGAATTAAAAATGGAACATTTTAAACCACCTTATCCTTATCGACCAAAAAAACATCTCAACCCATTTGAAGCGTTACTAGCTGCCCGTAAAAATTTACTATCAATCTGGCCAGAATTTGCCTTTAAAAAGGACTTTATGCACTTTAAAGTGCTAAAACAACATATCTTTATTGTTAACTCACCTGAAACAATCCGCCAAGTTTTTATCGAAAATGGTATGAATTACTTAGATAAAACCACTCAACAAGTCAAAGCCTTGGAGCCTTTACTTGGCAATGGACTCTTTGTAAGCACTGGTGAAACATGGAAAAAACATCGCAAATTAATCACCCCTTCTTTTGATAATCAACATGTAAAAATGTATAGCGATGTAATGATTTCGGCGATACAAGATACTGAAAAAAAATGGGACAAGCTTGAGTCTGGCACTAAAATATCAATGCAACCAGAAATGGCACACTTAGGGGCAGACATTATTGCTCGTGCTTTATTTGGTGAAAAACTAGGATCAGAAAGTGCCGCTGCGGTTGTTTCTGCCTTTGCTGATTACCAAACTGTAGTACGTCAAATGGATATACCCAAGCTATTTGGTATTGAACGATGGATACCCAACCTTAATGGAAAATTTGGTACTAGCAAAAAATCAGCAGCTATTATTCACGCTGTTATTGATGAGATTATTGAAAAAGCCACATATAAAGAAAATGAAGATACTCTAGCTGCACAACTAATACGCGCCAGCGAATCGTTAGACCCAAACCACGCCATGACACGGGAAGAAATTCGTAATGAAATTATTGTGTTATTTATGGCAGGTCACGAAACAACTGCCAATGTACTTTCGTGGATGTGGTATTTATTATCACAAGCACCTGATGTTGAAAAGAAACTCCACGAAGAACTAGAAAGAGAGCTAAACGGTAGAACACCTACGTTTGAGGATATTGAAAGACTACCTTATACACGAGCAATTCTTGATGAAACCATGCGACTCTACCCCCCTGTTCCCGTCTTAGCGCGTATGGCTAGAGAAGATGACACCATTAATGGAATGCATATACCCGCTAAATCGAATATCTTAATTGTTCCTTGGCTAATACAACGTCATAAAAAATATTGGGATAACCCCGATCACTTTATTCCTGAACGCTTTATGCCAAATGCAAAAAAGGTCACTAAATTTACCTATATCCCTTTTAGTGCTGGACCTCGTGTTTGCCCTGGCAAAGCTTTTGGAATAAAAGAATCGGTGCTAGTTTTTGCTATTCTTGCACAACGCTTTCGAGCTGAAACTACCTCTGGGTATAATGGTGAGCATGACTGTCGTTTGACTTTACGCCCTAAAGATAATTTACCAATGGTGCTAATAAAGCGATAGTAGAAAGTTCTTATCGCACTTATAAGTTTTGACTTTTTACCCAGTTGACAATATCTGTAGCGCTCATTGCACCTGCTTGTCTTGCTACTTCTTGTCCATTTTTAAAAATAGCAATAGTAGGAATACTACGAATATTGTACTGCGCACCAAGTGATTGCTCTGCTTCTGTATCCACTTTTGCCAAACAATAATCTGGCTCAAGTTGCCCTGCTGCTTGTGCATAAGCAGGAGCCATCGCTTGACAAGGGCCGCACCAAGGTGCCCAAAAATCTACAACTACAGGTACATCGCTATTTAAAATATGCTTTGCAAAAGTTGCTGTCTCTAAGTTTATAGGCTGCCCTGTAAAAAGGGCTTGTTTACACTTTCCACATTTTGGTCCATCTCCAAGACGGCTAGAAGGTATGCGGTTAGTTGCATGACAATGTGGACAAACGATGTGTTTTTTATCACTCATTTCTTACTTGTACCATTATAATGTTTCAAATAATTTAATACGTTTTTTTGATCACTTGTATAGATCACTCTCTGTTGCTTCTTGCTAATTTGATAATCATACATAGGATCATAATAATCAACTAATAGTGGCTGAATAATATCACGATAAAGACGTTTATCACCCGTTTCTTGGTGCAGTTTTAATGCTTCTAACAACTTTTCATACAAATATTTATAACGTACACCACCAAGGCGTTTTTGCAACTTAGAAAGACTCATTATTAAATGCTCTTGAAGCTCTGGAAATACATTACCCTTATTATAAATTTTTTGCATTTCTTTTTGAATATTATCAATATATTCACAAGTACTTAGCTTAACTCTTTCTTCATCATCGACATTCATAAGTACTATTTTTGCAGTTTGCATTGTCTTATATAAAGAAATAGGCAGATGTAACGAACCTATGTTTCTCCCTTCATCTTCTACAACAATAATCTTGTGCCCCTTAGCTTCATGTTTAAGCATTTCGATAGCAAGTTGATTTTCAAAATTTATCTGAGTCGGCTGAGGAGTTGCTGTAGGACCAAAAGCTGAACCTCTATGATTAGCTAAGCCTTCGAGGTCAATACTATTGCTTAATTGCCTAAGCAGGCGAGTTTTACCTGACCCCGTTCTGCCACTTAACACAACTAATTCAAAACTTGATGATAATCGCTCAATAGCATCAATCAAAAAACGTCGCATTGCTTTATAACCACCAGCAACACGAGGGTACTCAATACCTGTCTGTTCTTTAATCCACATTTGTGTAATTTGAGAACGCATACCACCGCGAAAACAATATAAAACACCTTGAGGATATTTCTCTATAAAAGCTTGCCACTGTGCAACACGCTGAGCTTTCACTTCACCTTTAACTAATTCAGCACCCAAAGCAATGGCTTCTTCTTGACCTTTATTTTTATACTTAATACCTATTGCTTCACGTTCTTCATTATTGAGAATCGCTATATTTTGAGCATTCGGAAAGGCACCTTGCTGATACTCTACAGGTGCTCGTACATCAAGCATAGGAATATCATTTAAAAATAAAGACAATAGATCTGTATACTGAACTTGGCTTTTCATGTTGATTAGATCACCGTAATCAATGGTTGATCATTATTCCTAACCTCTAGAAAACCAATACTTTTTACCTCATAACCTTCTGATACCATTAATTTTAAAAAAGCTTCTTCTCCTGAGGGATCAAGAGCAACTAATAATCCACCACTTGTTTGGGGATCACAGATGATTTGTTGCTGTACTTCTGTCATTGGAGAAAGATATTCACCATAACTTTCAAAGTTACGCTGTGCTCCACCTGGAGAACACCCTTTAGCCAGATACTCCATTACATGCGGTAAAATTGGCAAGCGGTCAAAGTAAATGGTTGCTTGTAAACCACTACCTTCACATACTTCACGCAAATGTCCACCTAGTGCAAAACCTGTCACATCCGTCATCGCTGTTACCGCTTCTAAGCCAGCTAATAACGTACCAATATTATTGAGCTTGCACATAGAGTTAGGAGCTAAATGCGCATGTTCTTCTGCTATTATTTTCTTTTTCTGTGCGGTTGACAAAATACCGACACCGAGTGGCTTTGTAAGGTAAAGTTTGTTACCTGCTTTTGCAGTGCTATTTTTTTTAACTTGATTACTTGCTACTGTACCTGTAACAGCCAAACCAAATATTGGCTCTGGAGCATCAATACTATGCCCTCCTGCCAAAGAGATACCAGCGTCTTGACAAACTTTTCGTCCACCTTCGATGACTTGTTTCCCTACTTCTGCGGGTAATTTGTCTAGCGGCCAACCAAAAATTGCAATCGCCATAATGGGTTTACCACCCATTGCATAAACATCACTAATGGCATTTGTTGCAGCAATTTGTCCAAAGGTAAATGGGTCATCCACAATGGGCATAAAAAAATCAGTCGTACTAATAATAGCAGTACCATTACCTAAATCGTAAACGGCAGCATCATCACGCGTACTATTACCAACTAATAAGGCATCATCAACCGTATTCGGTAACTGGCTTTTCAGCATCACATCTAAAATAGCAGGAGAAATCTTACAACCACAGCCTGAACCATGACTATATTCGGTCATACGAATAGGGGTATTATTTGAAGGGGGCATCTTATTCTCTTAGAGTTATATCGTTCTTCATTTTACCATGAAGAACGATAAGAAAATAAATTATATTAGCTACCTCATTCTATAATTTAAGGAGCATGCATATCCTCTAAGTTATTAATCACACAATAGTTTAGCTGAAGCAATCCAAGCAGAAACGGTATCTTTGGTTGGCATATCTTTTAGACGATGCTGGGCTTCATTTGTACTTTTTATTTTACTAAGCAACTCATCGGCATCCTTGATAGAAAGCTCTTTAACTGAGGTTATTCCTGAGTGAAATAATAAATCAGCAATTGCTCCATTAACACCATTTACTCTTATTAAATCAGCCATTTGACACCAAGATGTCACAATTTTCTCGTTAAGCATCATTGATTTAGCTATATTTTTTGCATAATCAGTATTTAAACATTTGTGGTATAACTTTGTTGTTGTATGAATACCCATAGCGCGCAAACGCTTACCATAACCTTTGCCAATACCATCAATTTCCTCTATGTTGTAGCTATTATTGTTATTAGCCTTTTCCTTACTATCATCATTCTTTGTCTTGGTTGCATCTAACTTATCCAAAGCTATATTATTTTTAGATACTTTCTGAATAGGCTTCTCTTCTTTTTTATTAACAAGTCTAGCATCTTTACCTTCAGTATTTGTAACTTCTAAATTTTGCTTTTGAATTTCTTTTTTCTTAGATATTGAGCCACTCCCCTCTCCTCTAGAAGCCTCTTTCATTAAGGTCTTCACTTCTTTCTTTGGTGACTTATTAGCTTTAAGCTCACTTTGATAATGCTTTAACTCTGTTCCTAAACTCTTAATTTCAGAATCTTTTAACTCTAGGAGACTCTTTAATTTTTCAATTTCTTCATCGCTCTTCGTTTTCTCCTCAGTAATCTTTGCTATATTTAACTGGCTGTCAGATAAATTCTCTTTAAGCTGCTTTATTTCAGCTTCATTAGCTTGTAAGTCTAATTTTATATCCAAAAGCTTATCTGCTGCCTCTTTATCTCTATTCGCCAAGAGCTCCTGAGCTTTCTTCAATTTAGACTCACTATCAAGTAGTTCCGCTTTATACAGCTCCGACTGAGACTCTAATACAGAAAGTTTTTCCAGCATGTTTTTACTACTTTCTTCATAGACATGTATTAGCGACTGTATCTCAGCTACCTTTGGCTCTACTGTGCTTAACTGTTGTTCTGCATCCTTTAATTTAAGCTCAACTTCCTTTATTTTTTCATCTTTTAGCGCTAATTGAGAGATAAAATCGGCTGATTTTTTTTCATAATCTATATTTAACTTATTTGCTAATGACAAAGCTTCTTTTTGCTTCATCTCTTTCTCTAATCGCTCATTATCACTAATTTTTTGCTTATCCAATAATAACTGTAATGATTTAATATCATTATTTTTTGACGTCAGCTTATCTGTAGTATTTTTTAATTCTTCCTCTAATTTTAGTAACTTTGCATTTTTTTGTTTTAACTCTTCATCTTTCTTTTTTTGAATTTTTTTTGCTTCTAACTTGTAATTTTCCAAAGCCTTTTCTTGTTCATTCAATAAGCTTTGTGTTTGCTGTACTTTATCTTCAGCAGAGGTAGCCTGCTTGGCTACACGACTTAGCTCTTCTTTAGATGCATCAGACTGTTTTTTAAGTTCTTCAATTCTAGTTTTTAGTACAAGATTTTCTTCCTGCATCTTTTTCTCTTTGAGTTCGTATTGAGACACTAACTCCGTTGATTTAATCTCTTTACTATCAAAATTAGCTTTTAGTTCCTCTTTTAATTTTGATAATTCTTCATTTTTCTTTTTTTTGATTTTTTCCACTTCTAATTTATAACTTGCTACTGCTTTCTCTTTCTCATCTAACAAGCTTTGGATTTGTGTTATTTTTTCTTTAGAGGATGAAGATTGAATCGTCTTCTGGTTTAACGTTTCTTCCAATGCCTTATATTTATCTTTAAGCTCTCTAAGCTCATTTTTTAGAGAAATATTTTCTTTTTGTATTTCATTTTCTTTAAGTTCTAATTGAGCACTTAAGTCTGCTATTTTCTTTTTTTGCTCAGATACTAAGTTTTCGGCAGTAGACAATGCCTTGCCTAACTTATCTGCTTCCTTAGATAAACTATTACTACCCTCTTCGTGCGCCTCTAAAAGGCCTTGTAATGTTTCAAGTTGATCATAGTTCGATTGAGACTCTGCTTTAGCTGCCTGTAATTCAGCTTGTAAAGTCTTTACTTCTTTTGTTTTAAGATCTAGATTATCTTGTAAATGAGACTCAGGGTGAGCTTGGATAGCTTTTAGTTTTTTAATTTCTGCTTCACGTTTCTCAAGCTCCAATTTTATCGCTGATAAATTTTGCTCTGCCTCATCTAATTTCTTTTTATTCTCTTTTAGTACGCTACTAGCAACATTTGCACCACTTTCCATTGCACTCAAACGACTTAAAAGACTTTTGTTCTCATGATCTAACTGTTTGCTAGCTTTTACTTTTGACTTCAGTGAGTTTCTTTCCTCTTCTAACTTCTGATAACGTCTTTCCCAGTCTTCATTATTTTTTGATAGTTTTCCCTTACAGCCTCCTCGTAAAAGCCATCCAATTAAAGCACCAAACAATAATATAAATGCTAAACATAACCATAATTGCGAAACTAGATAACTCATTACTTTACTCCTTCGACAGTAAATTCAATTCTACGGTTAAGTGCTCGCCCTTTAGATGTTTTATTTGTTGCAATAGGCTTTTCTTCCCCATAACCCTGTGCTTTTAAATTATTTTTATTAAGCCCTTTTTTCTGCAAATAATTCACAACTGCTTGTGCTCGTTTTTGGCTTAATGTTTTATTGATCTTTTTTGAACCTTTAGAATCAGTATGACCTGCAATAATAATCGTTTGGTTAGGACAACTTTTTGCCACCTCAGCTAGTTGATCTAAGAGCTTAGAACTACTTTTTGCAATTTCTGCATGCCCCGTTCTAAAATGAATTTTATTTTTAGATAACAAGCGCTTAAATTCTTTTTGGCAATTTTCAGCAGCTTGCTGGGTATCCTCAGTAGCAACTACTTCTGGCTCTACAGAATCTTCATTTTCAGCTGCTAAACTTATATCTAAAGTGCCTACAAAATTCTTAGGTAAATTTTCTTCTAAAGACTGCTTTATTTGTTCTCGTATTGATTCGTTTGCGGCTAAACCAGACAAACTCAGATTTTGATCCAACACCTCTAATTGTGCGTTTTTCAGTAATGGAAATATTTCAAATACACTTTCCAGCGCCTTCCCCCAATGAGCAGGAGCTTTTGCTTTTATCATCAAGTCATCACTTACATTAGGTTTACCAAATTGATTATTTGCTATATCAAGCAGCTTATTTTTTGTTTGAATATTTGGAACTGAACCACTTAAAACAATTGATCTATCATCTTTAAGCCCCACCACCATAGAATAAGGCATGATATAAACAGGTTTAGGGGGAGCTTCCTCTTTAACAATCTCAATTAAATTATTAATCTTATGATAACCATCTACAGCAGCCACTCTTTCCGCTTTCGCTCGAAGCTCATCTGAAGCGACAGCACCTTGCAAAGTGAGATCCAAGCCATCTGCCTTTACCTCTACACTTGATAAATTATTTCGTACTAGCGAATCTTTTGCTCTACTTTGTATATTTGATTCTATTTTTTGAGCAGAAGACTTATAAATACAAAAGTAAGCCAATAGAAAAAATAGCAAAAGAGCTATTAATAGAATTAATAATTTTTTCATAACAAAAGTCCCTGACTCGCGATGATGATGGTTTATACCATACTTAAACACCCAAACAATGTATTAGGGTATTTGTTATGAAAGGATTAATTATCATTATAAAAGGAATAAACAGCACTATTAGAACAGAATGTATTT